>JASFOC010000094.1:0-7787 GCA_050116715.1 Gammaproteobacteria bacterium | reverse complement strand
CCGAGCGGTTGTCCGCTGACAAGCAGACCATGGAGAATCTGTTCATCGCCTACAAGCGCAAGCCGCGGGACAAGTCGAAACCGCAGCAGATAGTCAGGGCAAAATCGGCATACCGGAAACAGGACAAAACCACCGGTGACCAGTTCCTGGTGCTGGTCGACGGGGTTCGCTACGAGGGGGTACCGGGCGAGGCCGCGTACCGCGTCATGCGGTTTGACGAATACGGTGTGCGTATCCACATGCCATACAGCGACGCCACTACCACCAAGCGCGCGGCCACACCCACCGCCACGCTACTTGCCTCGGGTGATACGGAGGACCTCGCTGAGGTGCAATGGCGGCTGGCCATGCCGCTGTCTGTTATATCCCTGCTGTTGCTGGCCGTACCCCTGTGCAAATCATCACCCCGAAAGGGCCGCTATGGTCGCCTGGTTGTCGCCATCCTGCTGTTCGTCATCTACTACAACCTGCTGGGCACCGCCAAGGTATGGGTGGGTAACGGCAGTGTGTCCCCGTTGATCGGTGTGTGGTGGGTGCCAGCCGTGCCAGTCGTGCTCGCTGCCATCCTGCTGGGCGGGGAAGGCCTTCTCTGCCGGCTGAGGCCGCCGCGGTGAAGATCCTCGACCGTTACGTCGCGGCGGCGGTGATGACAGGCACTGCGATTGCCCTGCTGGTTATTGTTGGCATGGATGTCTTCTTCAATGTGATCTCGCAGATCGACGATGTCGGCAAGGGTGGCTATACCCTGTATACCATGCTGCAGTACATTGCACTGATCACGCCGCAGGGTGCCTATGAACTGTTTCCCATGGCGGCATTGCTTGGCAGTCTCATCGGCATGGGCATGCTGGCGGGCAACAGCGAGCTGATTGCAATGCGCGCCGCCGGCGTTTCCGTGTGGCGAATCGTGCAATCGGTGCTGCAGGCCGGTGTGCTGCTGTTGCTTGTCGCGGTGTTCGTGGGTGAAATGGTCGCGCCTTCCGCCGAGCAGTACGGACAGCAGCTGCGTGTCCAGGCGACCAACAAGCGGATCAGCTTTCTGGGTAGTCATGGCCTGTGGGTGCGTGATGAAAACTACTATATCAATGCCGGCAAGGTGCTTGCAGACGAGGTGCTTGCCGATCTGGAAGTGTTCGAGTTTGACGCTGCTGCCAGGATGGTCATGGCGACGCGCGCGGCCCGCGCCCAGTTTGCCGGAGGGCAATGGGTGCTGTATGACGTGCACCAGTCTGCCTTTACCGATGACGGGGTCGAGGTCAGTCGTCATGACGAGGTGGCCTGGCCGTCGCTGCTGACACCGGAGCTGCTGAGTATTGTTGTGCTCGAGCCAAAGAACATGTCGGCGAGGGATCTCGGGCAGTTCGTTGATTACCTGGATGAGAACGGGCTGGACACCATGGAGTACCGCTACGCCTTCTGGGGGCGCTTCATGACGCCGCTGGCAACGCTGGTGATGCTGTTTATCTCCGTGCCGTTTGTGTTCGGCGGATTGCGCTCGGTCACTGCAGGTCAGCGCATTTTCGTGGGCATACTGGTGGGTTTCGGCTTTTATCTTGTTAGCCAGATTGCCAGCCAGATGGGGCAGGTCTATAACCTGAATCCGCTGTTTGCCATTCTGACACCCATCATCCTGTTCCTGGCGGTCGGCATACGGGCCATGCGCCGGCTCTAGCAGCGCACGGTATCAATGTTTCGGCAGGCGCACGATGACGGTTTCCGAAAAGCGGTCGTGCCAGGTCATGTGCTTGCGGTCGACCAGCATCCACAGAAAGCCGAGGCCGGCGCAGGCCAGCGAGACGATGGCGACCAGAAAACGCAGCAGGGCCTGCCAGATCGTGATCGGTCCCCCGTCAAGCCGCTGTACCCGCAGCCGCCAGGCGCGCATGCCCAGCGTTTGCCCGCCATGCAGCCAGAACCAGCTGTAAAAGCCAAAACAGATCAGGAAAAGAAAAGTCCGGAAGAAGGGGTTGTGATAGTGCAGGGTGCCCCTGGTCACCAGCAATGCCAGCGCCGTGGCAACCAGCAGCGCGGAAAACAGCAGCAGGGAGTCGTAGAACATCGCCAGCAGGCGGAATCCCAGTCCTGCCCGCGGTAACTCCTGCGTCTGTTTTGACTTGTCCATTTTTGATTAGGCCTGCCGCAGCGGTGTGCAGCCAAACGCCTGGATGGCGCTCCCAAGGGGATTCGAACCCCTGTTACCGGCGTGAGAGGCCAGTGTCCTAACCACTAGACGATGGGAGCATCACAGGGCCAGCCCACGGGCTGGAAAGCGGTGCTATTATACGCGCAACCTTTCCATCCACAAGCTGCAAACGTGAGCGAATCAGGCATTACCCAAAACCATAGCGAACCCACCATCATCCCCCGGTCAGCGCATAACGTTTCCCGGGCCAGTATCAGTCCGAATGCACTGAAGGTGTTGTACCGCTTGAAAGATGCGGGCTATCAGGCCCACCTGGTAGGTGGCGGCGTGCGTGACCTGCTGCTGGGGCGCGAACCCAAGGATTTCGATATCGCCACGGATGCGCATCCAGACAAGGTGCGGGAGCTGTTTCGCAACTGCCGCCTCATCGGCCGCCGCTTTCGGCTTGCCCACGTCATGTTTGGCCGGGAAATCATCGAGGTCGCTACCTTCCGTGCCTTCCAGGAGGCCGGTCAGGATGCTGCCAAACAGCATGTCGATACAGACGGCCGAATCCTGCGTGATAATGCCTACGGCACGATCGAGGAAGATGCCTTCCGGCGCGATTTCACCGTCAATGCGCTCTATTACAATATTGCCGACTTTTCCATTATCGACTACACGGGAGGTGTTGCGGATATCGAGGCGGGCCTGCTGCGCCTTATCGGGGACCCCGAGACCCGTTACCGCGAGGACCCGGTCAGGATGCTGCGCGCGGTACGCTTTGCCACCAAGCTCGGTTTCCGCCTGGCGCCACAAACCGAGGCGCAGGTGACCCGGCTGGCGTCGCTGCTGGCGGATATTCCTCCTGCCCGGTTGTTCGACGAGATGCTCAAGCTGTTCATGAGCGGCGCGGCGCTGGCCAACTTCGAAATGCTGAGGCACTACAACCTGTTCGGGCAGATGTTTCCGTTCACTGAGCGGTCGCTGGCCCATGAGGAGAACCATTTTCCGCTGACCCTGATCAGTCGCGGCATGGCCAACACCGATACCCGTATCGAGCAGGGCAAGCCGGTCACGCCGGCCTTCCTGTTTGCGGTGTTTCTCTGGGAACCGGTCCGGGAGCGTGCGGCCAGACTGGAGGCCGAGGGGCAGCAACCGGCCCAGGCAATGCAGCACGCCAGCGCGCAGATCATCGCGGAACAGGCTGCCATCATGGCGACACCACGGCGTTTTTCCCTGCCGATGCGCGAGATCTGGATGCTGCAGCTGCGGCTGGAGCAAAAGGGCGGCAGGCGCAGCCAGCGGGTGCTGGCGCATCCGCGCTTCCGTGCGGCTTATGATTTTCTGCTGCTGCGCTGTGAAGCCGGCGAGGTGCCCGGGGAGATCGGCGCCTGGTGGACTGCCGCACAGGCATCACAGGAGGAGCCGGCTGCAGCACCCGCAAAGGCCAAACGCCGGCGCCGTCGGCCGCGGCGCCGGCCCGCGGCGAAACCGGTATGACGGTCAGGGCCTATATCGGGATCGGCAGTAACCTGAACGATCCGGCTGCCCGGGTGCAGGCGGCCTTCGGGGCGTTGCAGCGACTGCCGGATACCCGGCTCGCAGCAAGGTCCAGCCTGTATCGCAGCAAGCCGATGGGGCCGGCAAACCAGCCCGACTATGTCAACGCTGTCGCCGCTCTGGATACCCGCATGCCCGCTGCTGAACTGCTGCAGGCACTGGCGCGGATCGAGGACCGGGAGGGGCGCGAACGGGGTGGCATACACTGGGGGCCGCGCATCCTGGATCTGGACCTGCTGCTGTATGGCAGTCAGTGCATTGCGACGCCGACGCTGACCGTGCCGCATCCCGGCATGCACGAACGTGATTTTGTGCTGGTGCCGCTGGCGGAAATCGCCGGTGACCTCGATATACCCGGACATGGTCCGCTGAGCACCCTGACGTCCTGCTGCGGGCAGCATGACCTGGTCAGGCTGGTTACCGCTTCATGAGCAGCAAGCCACCGGATTACATTGTCGTTGAAGGGCCGATCGGGGTCGGGAAGACCAGCCTCGCGCGGCGCCTGGCGGAGAGTTTCGAGACCGACCTGTTGCTGGAGGGTGCGGCTGACAACCCGTTCCTGGAGCGTTTCTACCGCGACCCGCGTTCCGGTGCCCTGCCGACGCAATTGTTTTTCCTGTTCCAGCGGGCGCGGCAGATCCAGGACCTGCGTCAGTCGGACATGTTCCAGCCGGTACGGGTGGCGGATTTTCTGCTGGAAAAGGACCGCCTGTTCGCCGAGCTGACCCTGGACGCCGATGAGCTGCAACTCTACAACCAGGTCTACGAACACGTGACGCTGGATGCACCGGTGCCGGACCTGGTGATATATCTGCAGGCCCCGGAGGACGTATTGCTGAAGCGGATTGCAAAACGCGGCATCCGTTACGAGCGCATGATTGACGCCGCCTATCTGCGCAACCTGTCGGAGGCCTATGCACGCATGTTCCTCAACTACGAGGCTGCCCCGGTGCTGATCGTGAATGCCGAACATATCAACCTGGTTGACAATGACCGGGACTATGCTGCACTGCTGGAGCAGATTCATGTGACGCGGCAGGGCAAGCATTACTTCAATCCCATGGCGACGGTTATCTAGGGTCTGTTAACACAGGCATGGTGGTCGTGACGACGGCCCGCAACCCGTATTCAATCCAGATGAACAACAGCATGGAAAACACGCCGGTAACCCTGGAGACCCTGAACGCCATGCGACGGCAGGGCGAGAAGATCGCCTGCCTGACGTGTTATGACGCGAGTTTTACCCGCGTGCTGGAGTCCGCCGGGGTAGACCTGTTCATTATCGGTGATTCGCTGGGCATGGTGCTGCTGGGCTATGCCAGCACCGCCCCGGTCACCATGGACGACATGCTCTACCATGCAGCCAGCGTCGCACGGGTCGGCAGACACAGTTACCGGGTCGTGGACCTGCCGAAGGGCAGCTATACCTCTCCCGAACAGGCGCTGGCGAATGCCGGGCGGCTCATGGGTGCGGGCGGGGCGCACATGGTCAAGCTGGAAGGTGGCACTGTGATGGCCGCGACGCTCGAGCATCTGGCAAACCACGACATCCCCGTGTGCGGGCATATCGGGCTGCTGCCGCAGTCCGTCAGCCAGCCCGGGGACTACCGGGTGCAGGGCAGGGAGGCTGCGGCTGCCGCTGCCATCCTGGCGGATGCGCGCGCCCTGCAGGACGCCGGTGCGGGCCTGCTGGTGATGGAGTGTATTCCTGCACAACTGGGTGCAGCGATTACCGCGGCAGTGTCCATCCCTACAATCGGTATCGGCGCAGGTCCGGACTGCGACGGCCAGGTGCTGGTGCTGCATGACATGCTCGGCATCACCATGGGGAAAGTGCCGCGCTTCGTGCAGGATTTCCTCGCGGATGCCGGCAGCATACCCGCCGCCGTAGCCGCCTATGTGCGCGCGGTGAAAGATGGCAGCTACCCGGCGGCGCGTCACTGTTACTGAGTGCGGATGGGCATGGAAACGGTTACGGACAGTCGCGGATTGCGACAGCGGGTTGCGGCCTTGCGCGCCCGGGGTGGGCGCATTGCTTTCGTTCCCACCATGGGCAACCTGCATGCCGGGCATCTGGAACTGGTAAGGCAGGCGCGGCGACTGGCGGACCATGTGGTCGTGAGCATCTTCGTTAACCCGGCGCAGTTCGGTCCACAGGAAGATTACGGGAATTACCCGCATACCCCGGAACGCGACCGGCATGCCCTGCACGAGACAGGCGCCGACCTGCTGTTTCTGCCCGGCGTTGCGGAAATCTACCCGCAGGGTCCCGACCTGACGACCATCGTCGAGGTGCCGGGACTGAACCGGATTCTGGAAGGTGAGCACCGTCCGACGCACTTCAACGGGGTCACCACGGTGGTTGCGAAGCTTTTCAATCTGGTGCAACCGGATGTTGCAGTCTTCGGGGAGAAGGACTACCAGCAACTGCTGCTGATCCGGCGCATGGTTGCCGACCTCTGCATGCCGGTTGTCATCGCCGGCGTCGCCACCATGCGTGAAGCGGATGGCCTCGCCATGAGTTCACGCAACGGCTACCTGTCTGCGGCCGAGCGCGCCCTGGCGCCGCGGTTGTATGCCGTGCTGGCGCGGGTGAAAGCCCGGGTGGAGACGGGCGGAGAGGATGTTGCCGTGATCGAGCAGGCCGCGCTGAGGGAACTCGCTGCCGCCGGGTTCCAGCCGGACTATGTCAGTGTGCGGCGCCAGTCCGATCTGGCACCGCCGGGCCCCGGTGATACCGCCCTGATTGCGCTGGCAGCGGCCCGTCTGGGTCCGGCAAGGTTGATCGATAATATCTTTATATCAATGGCTTGAGACTCTTTATTCGATCAAAAACTGTGCTGATTCCTTGCAGTCCGGGGTGCGACATCGCATAATCACGCCAAATTTATGGGACGGCCACGGGAGCCGCTTCGCGCTATGCAAATCACGTTACTGAAATCCAAGCTGCATCACGCCAATGTCACGCACTCGGAACTCGAGTATGAGGGATCGTGTGCCATCGATGGCAAGTTGCTGGAAGCCGCCAGTATCCGCGAATACGAACAGATCCAGATCTACAACCTGAACAATGGCGAGCGTTTCATCACCTATGCCATTCGTGCCGAGGAGGGCAGCGGCATTATTTCCGTCAACGGTGCCGCGGCTCACAAGGCCAGCCCCGGTGACCGCATTATCATCTGTACCTACGCCGTGCTGTCACAGCAGGAGGCCGCAGCGTTCAAGCCAACGCTGGTCTATCTCGATGCCGACAATCGCATCAAGGATTCGCGCAACGCCATCCCCGTCCAGGTTGCCTGAGGCGGTCTGCCCGCAATCGGCCACCGGGCCGCCTGTCGATTACTGTGGCGCCGGCCCCAGCCGGAACAGCCCCTGCAGGCCTGAATCGCTGGTGAAATACAGGGCACCGTCCGGACCGACCGCCACGCCGACGGGCCGCGCCAGGCGCTGACCATTGTCGCGCTGCAGGCCGCCCAGGACTTCCTCCACGCCTGTGGCCTCGCCCTCCCGGAAAACCACCATCATCAGTCGCGGTGGACGCCGCGAAGCCGGGTCTCCGGCTGCGCTGCCCGTTGGGCGCGTTCCCCACGACCCCCTGAGCGCCACGATCGCGTTGCCCTCGAAGCGCGCGTCGAGGGCGCTGTCGGGTACGAACGTCACGCCCATCGGGGCGGTGCGTGCGGGGAAGGTCGCCACCGGCAAGCTAACCGCCTGTCGGGATCGTGGCGGGGCGCTCCGGATGCAACTGTCGCGGCGCAGGGTCTTGCCGTCGAACTGGAACCACGGCATACCGTGGAATGATTCCGCTTCCAGTTTGCTGAAATATTCCGGTGGCGACTCGAAACCGTGATGGTCCGGTCCGTTATTGCTGGCATAGAGCTCGCCGGTCTGCGGCTGCCAGTCAAAGCCGACCGGGTTGCGCAGTCCACTGGCAAACGGCCGCAGCCGGGGCTGCGCGCCGCTTTCGTCAAGCATCATGACGCCGCCACGGCGGTCGTCAAAGGGATAGCTGTCATCCAGGTATTCATCGGAACAGTTGCCACTGATGCCCAGGGAGACGTAGACGCGGCCGTCGGGACCGACTGCGACGCTGCGGCTGCTG
>JASFOC010000093.1:0-7823 GCA_050116715.1 Gammaproteobacteria bacterium | reverse complement strand
GCGACTGCAGCAACAGCGCAACGATGTTCACCCAGAAGAAAAAGTTTCCATAAAACACAGTCGTGCCGTTGCGGGTGAATTCGAGAATGGCCCGGGGTTCCGTCACGCCCTGCTCGCCGGCCTGCACCGCCAGGGCTTCCTGGACAACCCGGAACAGCAGGTTCTCGCCGTTGGTATTCACCCAGTTGGTCAACAGCGTGACAAGGGCGGCTGCCAGCATGAAACGACTGATAAGGACAAGCCTGGCGCCACTGAGAAGAAAGCTGAGGCCTTTTTCCTCCGCCACTGTTGCCGGCATCACGGGTTTGTCGCCAGCTGCCGGTGCGCTGCTGTAGCGGGCATCAACGTAACGGGTCAGCAGGATTGATGCGAGCAGTGGCAGGACTGCAACCAGCAGCAGCGCCTCCGCAGGTACGATGCCCGAGTCCACCAGCAGATCGACAATCCATGAACCGGCTGCAGCGCCGGAAGTTGCCCCGATGGCAATGACAGGCAGGAGCCGCCTGCCGCCCTCGTCGGTGTAGATGTCCGCACAGAACGTCCAGAACTGCGCGACCACAAAGACGCCGAACATGCCGACCCAGAGATAGAAGATGATGCCAGAAGACGGCAATGCCTCGAAGAAAAAACCCGGCTGGAGAAACCAGAAAATGATCATGTTCGAGATGCAGAACAGGGTTGCCCGCGTAATCAGCACGGAACGCTTCCAGCGACCGGCAAGGCGCCCGTACCAGCCGACAACAAACAGCAGCAGCACACTCTGGGCAAAGCTCGAGTAGGCCTTGACCTCCATTTTCGACAGGCCTGAGATGTCGGAAATGGCAATCCAACCCTCCCGCAGCGGCTTGATGAAGTAGTAGGCGCAGAGGATGAGAAAGATGTTGGCGAACATCAGCAATGCCTTGGGGCCCTCGCCTGGCCGTACTTCGGTGAAGATTTGCAGTATTTGCTCAGTCTTCGAAAGTCGCATTGTTGTCATCGGGTTAATTGCCTGATTCTGTCCACCAACACGCCACGATAGTCCATCGTGAAGTCACGCAAAAGAGGTTTGATAGGCGCGGAGCGCAACTCAGCTGCGTTCAGGGAATCTGCAGGCCCTGCATCAGGCGAGCAGAACTTCACTCAACAGTGAAGCAGCCGATGAACTTGAACCTGTGCAGACGCTTGCACAGCGCGTCGTTCTTTTGCGCCGCGTGACTGACTCAGTAATGGACGAATGGCCAATAGGCAGTGAGTTGATAAACCGGGATACTGAATACGGCAACACAAACAATGCAGTAGCTGCAATCCCTGAACGGACAGTGTCATTGTTTTGACTGTGACCGGGTTCATAGAACATTTCTTGTATTAGTATTTTGATAAATACTGGAATTTTGATAACATCGCGCGCCATGACTACAACCCGTGCAGTAGTATTCAGCCTCCTGGCACTCCTTGTCGTGGCGCCGGCATTTGCCGATGCACTCGACGGTTACCCCTCCCTGTGGGAAAGCACCGATCCCGGCCTGCAGAAGAAGCTCGATAATTCACTGCAGAAGCTTGGACTCGATGGCGCCGTGCGCAACGGGACGCTCGGTGTGGCACTGGTCGATATCACCAACCTCGATGAACCCCGCGTCGCTTCTGTCAACGGCGACAAGATGATCTACGCAGCGAGTCTTCCCAAGATCGCAATCCTGCTGGGTGCCTTTGTGGAGATAGAACAGGGCAACATGGTGCTCGATGCGGATACGCGCGCATCCCTTACCCGCATGATCCGCAACTCATCGAACGCCGATGCCACCGCCATGTTGAACCGGGTCGGCAAGAAGCGGTTGCTGGATATCCTGCAATCGGAGGAATACCGCCTGTATGACCCCCTGGTGAATGGTGGCCTCTGGGTGGGCAAGGAATACGGCAAGTCGGCTGCCTACAAGCGCGATCCCCTGCACAATCTTTCACACGGCGCCACGGCCTTGCAGGCGGCACGCTTCTACTACCTGCTGGAAACCGGGCAACTGGTGAACCCGAGGCTGACTGCTGAAATGAAGCGGATGCTCGGTAACCCCGGTATCAACCACAAGTTCGTCAAGGGGCTGGCAGATCACCCCGAGGCAAAAATCTATCGCAAGTCCGGTTCCTGGAAAAAATGGCATGCCGACAGCGCCATCGTAGAGGCAAACGGCCACAAGTACATTCTGGTCGCGCTGGCCGAGAACCCCGAGGGCGGTCGCTGGCTGAGCAACCTGATCAAGCCCATCCATGAGTTCATGGCGCCGAACAGGCTTGCCAGCAACGTTCACCGCTAGACGTAATCATTCCGGCAGTTTCAACGACTGCTTTTTTGCGACTCCCCGTCTTTACCCTTCCCTGCCTGCTGCTCATTGCCGGCATATGTCTCGATCAGTTCGTGCAGTCGGGTCGCCAGTGCCCGGTGCAGTAACGCCGCATCCTTGCGTAGCAGGTTTGTGTGCAGGCTGACGAAATAGTAATGCTGCATCCCGGTTGCCGGTGACTCGACAATCGCAACAGAATTCATCATGTTGATCCGGTCGCCCCTGAATGGCGGACAGTTACCCTGTCGCTCCGGGTTGCAGGCATACAGGGATCCCGACTTGTAATACACGGCAGCGTCGTACAAGGCGGGAGATGCCGCGTAGCGGACCCTCTGTTCTGTGACATAGAGCAGGCGTTTCAATTCCCGGCTGGAGAACGCATCGACGATCCTGCCCTGCTCCAGCCTCAGCAGGAACACAAGCAGCTCGCGATTGTTTGCGATGCTGCCGCTGCCGGGCACCAGTTGCTTTCCACTGCGTGTATAGAAACTTCCCTGGCGAAGTTGTGTCGTGTCGATACCGGCACGTTGCAAGGTCCGCTGCATGCTGCGCTGCAACAAACTGCGCAACTCCTGTTTGGGGGTCTCCTCAAAAAAGCGCCGCGCCCTTGCGCCCGCTACCGGATACTGCCTGCCGAAATGTGCCAGTAACAGGGTTTGCTGCATGCAGACTGAGGCTGCGGCATTGGAACTTGCGGAAAGCATCCAGTCGAGCCAGTTCCAGAGCGTGGCACTGTCACCGATTTGCAGGGGCCGGCGTGTCAGTGTCCGGCTGTCAGGGTCCCACAGCCTGACATCATGCGAATCCCCAAGGACGATTTCATCCGCCTCGACCACCGTGTCGCGCAGCACGGCGAAACGTTTTTCCGGATCATCGGGCCAGGCATCTGCCAGTGCCTGGAACAGGGCCGCGGCGGCAACCAGCTTGCCAATACTGCCAGGCTGGTAGGGCACGGTATCCCGGTAGCCTGCATAACGTGGACTGTCCGGGTCGGACAGGTCCAGCACGGCGAGACTGATGGCGTCTGCATAGGGATCCACCAGGGACCTGATTTCCGCAGTAAAGTCGGGGTCAGGTGGTGGTATTTGCAGCTGCGGTACCTGCTGCAGGCGCAGGTCAACGGCATCCAGGGCCAGCAGTTCACCGGCTACTTTCTGGCGTCCGGGGATGATTCCCTCGTGTGCGAGTCTTGCCTGCTGCAGGCGCAAAATGCCACGCTCCTCGCTGCCATACAGGGGGTAGCCCGCTGCCATACAACTCCAACCCAGCAGGGCCAGCAGGGTCAGCTGTGTATATGGGCGTTGCGCAGGCATAAGGTTATGATGGTACCGGATTTTGCGAACCGGTATGCGGCCTTGTACACTCACGGCAGAAAACGCCGGCCGGGTCAGACTGTCCCGTTGTGACCGGGATCAAGCCTGGAATGCAATGCGCAAAAATATTCACCCTGCCACCTGGTTGTCATGCTGCCCACGCGTGCTGGCCGCAGGCCTGTCTGTTAGCGTACTGGCCGGTTGTGCGGGCCCGGCCATGGACAGCATGCCACACGAAATGCTGAATGCGACGCTGTGGCAACATACCTCGGCCGAATATGACGCCACAGTGCGGCAAGCCTATCGGCTGGCACAGGAAAACCTCGACAAGGCACTGCTCGACCCCGACTGGGGCGCGGCCCTGGAGCTACAGGGTAATGACAACGGTCTGCCCCCGGCTATCCTGCTCGACCTGGATGAAACCGTGCTCGACAACACAGGCTACGAGGTCCGCATCATCAGGGAGCTGGGTCAATATTCACCGGAGAGTTTTGCGCGGTGGTGCGAATCGGCTACCGCGCCGGCAGTCAGTGGTGCCGCTGAATTTCTTGACTATGCAGCGAGCCGGCAGGTGGCCGTATTTTACTACAGCGCGCGCAAGGAGTCCCTGCGTGAGTGTACTACGCGGAATCTGCGCGCACTGGACCTGCCCCTCTCCGATGATTCGCACCTGCTGCTGGATGATGGCACATCCAAATCCGAGTACCGCGCCATGATCGTCTCGAGGTATCGCCTGCTGCTGCTTGTGGGGGACAACCTGGAGGACTTCGTCGCAGGGTCAAAGTCGCATTCCGGGTTACGCCGGGAACTGGCACAGCGTTATTCCAGGCGCTGGGGACGTGAATGGATCATCCTGCCGAACCCCATGTACGGTCACTGGGAATCGACAACCTATGACTTCGACTACCGCCTGCCACGCTACCAGCAGTTACAGCGCAAGCGGGATGCATTAAACGACTCTGATTAAACCTACAGTTCCTGTAACTCCGGCTGGGCTGCCTCCTGTGTCACTTCTTCCTCCGGCTGCGTCAGCTCCCTGGTTTTGTCCCAGGCCTTTGCAGTACCCTCCCTGGTGGCATCCCAGACTTCAGCGGAAACCTCCCTGGTTTTGTCCCAGGCCGCTGCACTGCCTTCCCTGGTCGCGTCCCAGGCATCACCTGAAACCTCCCTGGTTTTATCCCAGGCCCTGGCGCTGCCCTCCTTCGTGGCATCCCAGACTTCAGCGGAAACTTCCCTGGTCTTGTCCCAGGCCGCTGCGCTGCCTTCCCTGGTAGCGTCCCAGACTTCCACGGAAATCTCTTTGGTTTTGTCCCAGGTATCGGGACCGGGTCCGGTTGCAGTTGCGCCTGCAGCTGTCTCAGTGGTTGCGGTCGCGGTTTCAGTCGCAGCTGGCTGGGCCGCGGTTACCTCGCCAGGGAGCAGGGCGATAGGCAGGATGAACAGGATCGATGTCCGCACCAGTGTTTTGAAACCTCGTACTTGCATTGGTTTGCCTCGTTTGATGGTCGTGCAGACTTTTTCTTCTGGTGGAAACGGGTTTCTGGCCGGCTTGTCAGTTTGCGATTACGGCCACGCCGCCCATATAGCCCTGCAGTACGTCGGGCACCCGGATTGTGCCATCGGCCTGCTGGAAGTTTTCCATGATGGCGACCAGGGTACGACCGACGGCAAGGCCCGAGCCGTTCAGCGTGTGCAGCAACTCCGGTTTGCCGGTTTCCGGGTTGCGCCAGCGTGCCTGCATGCGGCGTGCCTGAAAGGCCTCGAAATTACTGCAGGAAGAGATTTCCCGGTATTTCTGCTGACCCGGCAGCCATACCTCCAGGTCATAGGTCTTGGCTGCAGAGAAGCCAATATCACCGGTACAGAGGACTACCACACGGTACGGCAGTTCCAGGGACTGCAGGATCGCTTCCGCGTGGCCGGTCAATTCTTCCAGTGCGGCATAAGAGTCCTGCGGGCGTACCATCTGCACCATTTCGACCTTTTCGAACTGGTGCTGGCGAATCATGCCACGCGTATCCTTGCCGTAGGAACCGGCCTCGGAACGAAAGCAGGGGGTATGCGCAGTATAGCGCAGCGGCATGTCAGCAGCCTCGACGATCACGTCTCTTACCAGATTGGTAACCGGCACCTCTGCCGTCGGGATCAGGTAGTAGTCCGGGTCGCTGCCGGTCTTGAACAGGTCTGCCTCGAATTTCGGCAATTGTCCGGTCCCGCGCAGGCTGTCGGCATTCACCAGGTAGGGTACGTACAATTCACGGTAACCGTGCCTGCGGGTGTGCGTGTCCAGCATGAACTGGATCAGTGCGCGGTGCAGGCGTGCCAGCGGCCCCTGGATCACACTGAAGCGTGAACCGGTCAGTTTGGCGGCGGTCTCGAAATCCAGCAGACCCAGCCGTTCACCCAGATCCACATGGTCCCTGGGTTCGAAGCCGAATTCCGGCAAGTCACCCCAGCGCCTGATTTCCCGGTTGTCATCTTCCCCGTTACCGTCCGGCACCGAGTCGTGCGGCAGATTGGGTATACCCATGAGCATGGCATTCAGCTCTGCCTGCAGCGTGACCAGTTCTTCTTCCTTGGCCTTTAACTGGTCGCCCAGCCCCTCGACCTCCTGCAGCAACGGGGCGATGTCCTCGCCGGCGGCCTTGGCCTTGCCGATTCCCCTGGAGCGGCTGTTGCGCTCTGCCTGCAACTGCTGGGTTGCGACCTGGATATCCCTGCGCCGTTCATCCAGGGACTGCAGTGTGCCGGTGTCGAGCGTATAGCCGCGTCGAGCGAGTTGTGCCGCGACCTGGTTGATGTCACCGCGGAGAAGTTTTGGATCGAGCATGGTTTTCCCGTGTGTTGTCGAATGTTACCGGTGTAGCTGTGTCGCGCTGCAGCGTTGTTGTTACTAAACCAGCAGGGTTGCCGGCCAGCTGACGATATGGCAGGGCTCGACATCCGTGCAGATGTGTTCGAGGATTCTTTCCACCTTGTCCGGTTCATCGAAAAACTCGATGACCAGCGGCAGGTCCAGCGACAGGTCCAGCAGCGAGGAGGAATGCATTTCGCCCGACTTGCCGAAGCCACTGATGCCACGAAACACGGTGACACCGCGCACCTTTTCCTGGTCGTGCAGACGTTTCAGCAGGCCTTCCATGCAGCCCTCGCCTTCGGTCAGGTAGATGCGGACGAAACGGATCTCGATGGTGTTCATAATTGCCTCGCTGCCAGAACGCCCAGGCTGGCCGCGCCGATGCACAGGGTCACGCTGGCAAGGATGTTGGCCAGTGCCCTGGCAACCTGGCCGGCTTCGACAAGGTTCAGGGTTTCCAGTGAAAACGTGGAAAAGGTGGTGAACGCACCCAGCAGCCCGATAAGCAGGAAGGCGCGCAGGGCGGGTCCTTCCGCCACCCGTTCCAGCAGCCAGATGTAGAGGAAACCCATGAGCAGGCTGCCGACGACGTTGACCAGCAAGGTACCATAGGGAAATGCAGTCCCCAGCCTGGTGTGCACCGCCGTCGACGTCCAGTAGCGCAGCAGCGCACCGACGGCGCCACCCGCGGCGATTGCCAGCACCTGTGTCACGTGCATGCCCTGCGATTCATGGGCTGTAATAGTACACGCCGGCCATGTCCCGTGCACCCCGCAGGCAGCCTGTCAGCCGCATGCGCCTGTCAGGAATGCTTGCTGTCGAGGTCACGCAGATGGGCCAGTTTCTCTGCAATCCTGATTTCCAGGCCGCGCGCCACGGGCCGATAGTATTGTGGCTTGCCCATGCCTTCAGGAAAGTAGTTTTCTCCGGCAGCATAGCCTTCCGGTTCGTCGTGTGCATAGCGATAGGCCTTGCCGTAGCCGAGTTCCTTCATCAGCTTCGTCGGTGCGTTGCGCAGGTGTACAGGCACCTCCAGGGAACCGGTGCGCGGGATGTCGCTGCGGGCGCTGTTGTAGGCCATGTAGACGGCGTTGCTCTTGGCGGCGCAAGCCAGGTAGATGACCGCCTGTGCCAGTGCCAGTTCACCCTCCGGACTGCCGAGCCGTTCCTGCACATCCCAGGCATTCAGGCACAATGTCAGTGCCCGGGGGTCGGCGTTGCCAATGTCTTCCGAGGCCATGCGCACAATGCGCCGCGCCAGGTACAGGGGGTCACAGCCGCCGTCCAGCATGCGCACCAGCCAGTACAGGGCGGCATCGGGCGCCGAGCCACGCACCG
>JASFOC010000092.1:0-7839 GCA_050116715.1 Gammaproteobacteria bacterium | reverse complement strand
GGGGATGTGGCAGGGCAAGGGCTGTGCAATGCCCTGTACGCAATACATAAAAAGGCAGAATAGCTATGGCTGATCAAGAAAAGAAATTTTCCACACCTGTCAACTACGATGCTCACTCGCTCGGCATCGCCGGACGTACCGCGCGTCTGTTTATCACTTCACCCGTTACACCGATGATCCTCATCGTTTCCCTGCTGGTCGGCCTGATCGGGTTGATGTTCACGCCCCGCCAGGAAGACCCGCAAATTTCCGTTCCCATGATCGATGTCTTCGTGCAGTACCCCGGGGCCTCGGCTGAGCAGGTGGCCAGTCTGGTAACCGAGCCGCTGGAACGCATCCTGATGGAAATACCCGGGGTGCGGCATACCTACACAGCGACAGAGCGCGGCCGTGCGATGGTAACGGTGCGCTTCAGGGTCGGCGAGGAAATGGGTGCATCCATCGTCAAGGTGCACGACAAGCTGCAATCCAATCTCGACAAGATTCCTCCCAATGTATCCCAGCCACTCGTCAAGCCGGTTGGTGTCGACGATGTTCCGGTGGTCACGCTGACGCTGTGGTCAAAGGACGTGGATGATGGATCCTTGCGCTTGCTGGCACTCGACCTTCTGCAACGACTGGGTGAAGTCAAGAATGTCGGCAAGGGCTTCATCGTCGGCGGGCGTGAGGACCAGGTCAAGGTCGAGGTGATGCCGGAGCGACTCTCCGGCTACGGCATCAGCATGCAGCAGGTAGCCCAGACGATCCAGACCGCGAATTCCGAGAAAACTGCCGGCGATGTGGAGAGTGGCGGCCTGTCGTTTGCGGTTCGTACCGGGTCATTCCTTACCAGTGCCGACGAGATCGAACGCCTGGTGATCGCGATTCGCCAGGGCGCACCGGTATACGTGCGTGACGTTGCGCGGGTGTCACATGAACCCGCTGAAGCCAAACACATGGTGACTTTCTTTACCGGGCCATCCTACGAGGAAGATACCGAAAGCGCCAATGGCGAAGCGGCCGTGACCGTTGCTGTCGCCAAGAAGGAAGGCAGTAACGGGGTTACTGTCGCCCAGGACATACTGGCAAAGGTCGAGCAACTCAAGGGTGACCTTATTCCTTCCAATGTGAATGTTACCGTCACGCGGGATTACGGCAAGTCTGCCAATGACAAGGTCAACGAACTGCTGCAAGCCATGCTCGAGGCGGCGGTTATCGTGGCTATCCTGTGCCTTGTCGGGCTGGGTGTACGTGCAGCATTTGTGGTCATCAGCGTTATTCCCGTGGTGATTCTGCTGACCATCTGGTGGGCGATGATGGTCGACTACACCATTGACCGCGTTAGCCTGTTCGCCCTGATCTTCTCTATCGGCATCCTG
Organism: Gammaproteobacteria bacterium; assembly: GCA_050116715.1. Taxonomy (GTDB): domain Bacteria; phylum Pseudomonadota; class Gammaproteobacteria; order UBA9214; family UBA9214; genus UBA9214. Next base: position 6,481 of record JASFOC010000092.1, on the reverse strand, counting down.
GTCGACGATGCCACGGTCGTGGTGGAGAATATTTTCCGGCACTGGCTGGAAAAAGGTAAAACCAGTGTGGCGGTGGCAATCGACGCCGTGCGCGAAGTTGGTAACCCGACTATTCTCGCGACCTTTACCATCATCGCGGCGTTGCTGCCCATGGGGTGGGTCAGCGGTCTTATGGGGCCCTACATGCGCCCGATCCCTGTGCTGGGTTCCTCTGCCATGTTCTTTTCGCTGGTTGCGGCCTTTATCTTTACCCCGTGGTTTGCGGTCAAGGTCGCTCCGCGTCACGCGGCTTTGAAACGCGCCGAGGAGAAGGAAAAGAAGGCGCATGCGAAAATCAGCAAATTTTACCGGCCGATTATTACCCCGCTGATTGAAAACAGGTTCCTTGGACTGGTCTTTCTTTTCACTATTATCGGTCTTACGGCCGGCCTTTGCGTCACTTTCTACACACAGCAAGTGGCAGTGAAGATGCTGCCGTTCGACAACAAGCCGGAATTTTCCGTCATCGTCAATATGCCGGAAGGTACGGCCATGCCGGATACGGCCAATGTCACCCTGCAACTTGCCGAGGCGGTCAAGCAGATACCTGAAGTCAGCGCCGTGGTCACCTACGCCGGTACGGCACAACCCTTCAATTTCAACGGCATGGTCAGGCACTACTACCTCAGACAGCGGCCCTGGGAAGGTGACCTCCTGGTCATGCTGGTCGACAAGAATGAGCGCGAACGCGGCAGTCACGAGATCGCGGTAGAGGCGAGAAGTATCCTGACGCCGATCGCCGAAAACATGGGCGCGAGAATCGCCGTTGTCGAAATGCCGCCCGGCCCCCCGGTTCTGCAAACAGTAGTTGCAGAGGTGTACGGACCGAATCCAGAAACACGGCGTCAGGTTGCGACTGACCTGACCACGATGTTCGAACAGGTGGAGAATGTGGTTGATGTCGACAACTACATGGCGGAGCCCTACGAATACTGGCGCTTTGAAGTAGACACTGAAAAGGCTGTACGCAGGGGCATCTCCGTTGACACTGTCAACGGCAGCCTCGCCATGGCCATGGGTGGCTTCAAGCTCGGCGATATCAAACGCGGTACCGTACTGGAACCGACCTACATTGTCATGCAGGTTCCGCTTTCCGTTCGTTCACAGGTTTCACGGCTAGGTGATCTCCCGATCCCGACAAGTGACGGCAGAACCATCCCCTTGTCGGAGCTGGGTGAGTTCAAAAAGGGCTACGAAGATCCCGTCATCTATACCAAGGACCTGCGCGGTATGGAGTATGTCGTCGGTGAAATGGAAGGGCGCCTGGGTGCACCTATCTATGGCATGTTCGGTATCGAGGATCTGATCAAGGAATACAAGACACCTGATGGCGTCACCATGGAAACCATGCCGTGGACACTGCTGGGACCGCCGAACGAGGACTTTGTTTCAGGTTTCGAGTGGACTGGCGAGTGGACGGTTACCTACGAGACCTTCCGGGACATGGGCGGTGCCTTCATGGCTGCACTGGTGCTGATATACGGCCTTATCGTGTGGGAGTTCAAGAACTTCGCACTGGGCGGCCTGATCATGTCACCCATCCCCCTGACCATGCTGGGCATTATCCCCGGGCACTGGTTACTGGGAGCAGAATTCACTGCGACTTCCATGATCGGCATGATCGCGCTCGGTGGCATTATCGTTCGACAATCCATCCTGATTGTCGAATTCGTGAAAATCGAGGTAGCCCAGGGGCGAGAGGTCAAGGAGGCGGCGATTCGCGGTGCCGAACTGCGTATGCGACCAATCTTTATTACCTCGCTGACCTTGATGGCCGGTGCGTTTGCCATCCTGCAGGATCCGATTTTCAATGGCATGGCCATCAGCCTGCTGTTTGGCGCAGGTGTGGCGACAGTCATGGCCGTGATCGTGATTCCGCTGGGTTGTATCAGCGCCCGCAAACAGTTCTACGTACAGACCAGTGATGACGGCCGTGTATCTATCAGTCCAGCTTTCGAACAGATCGAGCATGTAGAAGAAGTGGACGCGACCGCGGCACCGAAGAAATCGTTGCTGATGCGGCTTTGGGGCGGATTGTTCTCCATGTTTTCATGGGTGTTTTATATCTTCCGGGCCATGTTCACGATGATCGGCATGGGCTTCAAGGCCATATTCGGACGCTTCGGCAGAAGTGGCGGCGGCACACCCCCGCCGCCCAGAGGCGGTACTCCACCCCCACCCAGGGGTGGAACACCGCCGCCACCGCGCGAAAAGCCGCCGAAAGGCGGGACACCGCCGCCACCGCGTCAGGCACCTCCGCCAGCCGCGGCACCAGCACAGGCAAAGGTAAAACCGGCAACCGGTACGCCGCCACCGCCGCGTGAGGCACCGAAACCAGCCGCTGGCACGCCGCCGCCACCGCGTGAGGCACCGAAACCAGCCGCTGGCACGCCGCCGCCACCACGCGAGGCACCGAAACCAGCCACTGGCACGCCGCCGCCACCACGTGAGGCACCGAAACCAGCCGCTGGCACAGCGCCACAGCCGCAGGACAAACCAACACCAGCGGCGGGGCCGGCCCCGGCACCGGTCGAAAACGCCTCGGCAAAGACAGACACCTCTGCAGATCATGCTGATGAAGCCGACACAGAGGATGAAACCAGCAACGGCGCTGTCGGCAGGAAGCGGCGCGGCATTCGTCTCAAACAGGACCTAGGTTGATACTTGTAGTGCGAATCCGGGACATTCGACAAGGCAAACAACTATTTGAACAGGACATGCAGAAATGAAAATTAAAGGCAGGTTGCCCTGTGTTCTGCTGCTGCTGCCACTACTGCAGCTACCAGCGGCGGGAGAGGCGCAGGAGGCACCGTTTACCTATAGCGATGACTGGAGTCTGGTTTCAGCACCACCGCCTCCGGGGCCGTATCAGGCAGTCAATATTGACCCACGCGTCCCTGGCCAGGATGCAACGCCACCAATGGCGACCGATGTCGAAACAGTTCAGGGCTGGGCAGAAATGCCAGCCGAAATCGATTCAGCCCCGCCAGCTGCGGGCATACCCGCAACGCCACCGGCCATGGAACCGCCTGTACAGCACAGGATCCCGGGCAATTACGGACCTGCACCAGTACCGGGCGCATATGACGGCCGTCTGCAGAGACCACCCGATTATCACTTCCATGAACCGGCCGGGATGCCGAACCAGGAGCCGTACACGAATTATGGGAACATGCCCCCATCGGGCTATTACAGATCCCCTGCGGTACAAGTGGAACAGGAAGTTCCGCCACCCCCCGTTTATGATGCGATGACCGGTGAGTCCGGTGGTGTTTACGGTAGACCACGAGGGCAGTAAGACTATCGTACTGCGAATGTTTATCGTGACTGAATGAAATGATTCCAGGAACCGAATCATGTATAAAATCAGCAGCATGGAGTCTCGTATTTTGTGTGATATTGTTATCTTCGGCTTGCGGTGATGACGAGCCTGTGCAACAGTCTGAGACAGAAGCCAAGACAAGGGAGCAGCCACTGCCTGTGCGCGAATGGTATCCCCGGCAAAAAAATTCTGCTCCGCGACCGGGCACCACATCACAATTCAGTCAACAGCAGATGATGCCACCACCTGTATTCAGCAATTCACAACCAGCAGAACAGCAGACCTGGCAGGGTGGCTACCGGATATACCAGCCGCCGCCGGTCATCATTGTTCAACCACAAGCACAGGGGTATGCCCCAGCGCCTTCAGGGCAGGTTCCCTCACAGCAGATGGCAACACCGCAACAGTATGCTTACCCTTATTATTACCAGGCACCGCAGCGTCCCTGGGGTGAGGTCCAGCAAAGTAAGCAGGGCTCTCAGCAGTCATTTTCAACACCCTCAGCAGGGAATCAGCAAGTGTATCCCTGGTCAGGCTGGCAACAACCACCTGGAGGTACTGTCTACCAGGGCTGGGGTGTGCCCTATGGAGGTTATCCGGAAATATCACCGCCAGGTTATCCCTGGTAAAAAACTGGCGATACCCGATATGCTCGGGTATCCCGTATGGCCAGTAGCGGCAGCTCCCTCTGTTGCTGGTCAGAAACATTGAAGGGGGATTCGTTTGTGAGCAGGTCTTGCAAGCAATAACAAATCGAGAGGTAATGTAATGAAAATAACCAAAGCACTCTGTGCAACAGCACTGACTGGTCTGATGGCGCTTCCCATGACATCGGCGCAGGCCTGGTGGGGCGGCGGTCCCTGGGACCGTGGCGGCTATGATGACTGGGGCAGTGAATGGGGGCCATTCGATAGCGACGGTGACTTCGACGGCGACTTCGACATGGGCTTCAGCAGCAGCGCCCGTGGCAGCGGCCGTGGTCGTGGTTATGGTCGTGGCTATGGCCGTGGCTATGGCTATCGCGGTTATGGCCCCTATGGCTATCCGGGTTACGGCTACGGTGGCTACCCGGGCTATGGTGGTTATGGTGCCCCGTACGGCTACGGCCCCGGTGCACCGGCAGCTCCTGCTGCACCTGCAGCAAGCCAGTAAGTCAGTTTGAAGTAAACGGGCCCGGCACATCTGTGCCTGGCTCGTTTTACTTTATTGGGCCACATAAAACGTCAGGACATACCAGGGTAACAACGATGCAACTCAGTAGATTATTGTTTTCTGTCATGTTCGTGCTGGCACTTCCGGGTGCGCAAGCCGGGCAGGCAATGGTGGAGTTTTCCGCGGACACGGTAGAGTCTGATATGCAGGGAGGTGAACAAACCGGGAAACTGTACGTTGGAAAAGACCGCATCCGGACGGACATTGATATCAATGGGCAGTCATTGATCCAGATTATTGACCTCGATGCCCAGGAGGCATTGATGATCAATACTAAGGAAAAGAGTTTTATCCGCAGGCAGGCCGGTGGTGGGGATATGCTGCCGGCGCAAAAAACCGACGCAGCCAGTCCCTGTGCAGGCATGCAGAATATTACCTGCGAACAGAAAGGCAAGGAACAGGTTTACGGACGGCCGGCAGTCAAGTGGGAGTTCACCAGCAAGGCGGGCGGGGAAGCAGGCTCGATGACTATCTGGCTCGATGAGCAGCGCGGCATACCGACGCGCCAGATCATGCCTGACGGTTCCACTATCGAAATGTGGATGCTCGGCCCTGACTCTGTCGGAGGACGTCAAGCCGAGAAATGGGAGCTGACCGTGACTGGCCCGGATGGCAAGTCTACCAGCAGCTATCAGTGGTATGATCCTGCCATTGAGATGAATATCCGTGAGGAAGCGGCTAACGGTTATTTTCGCGAGTTGCGGAATATCAAGCCAGGTAAACAGCCTGACAGCCTGTTCGAAATCCCGCCAGGGTACAAGGAGGTCAAGATGCCACAGGGATCGGCAGGCCAGGAAAGCCGTTAAGGCTGGATTGAAAGACGGGTTCGCCGGATAATCAGCAGGTTGCTGAACAGCTCGATATAACGAACTCATTCGGGGGCAGGGTACAAAAATGATTACGGTTATCGCTAATCTCAAGGGAGGGTCCGGAAAAAGTACGGTTGCCTTCAACCTTGCCGTCTGGCTGGAACAGACTGGACATCGGGTTGTCGGCTATGACCTCGACCCCCAGTGTACATTCAGCGACCTTGGCATGCTGCGCAGGGAGCTCGAAATCAAACCGGACCTGGAGATCCATTCAGTACGAGCGGTACTCAAGGACCAACTGGAGTCCCACGGTGATTGCGAGGTCCTCGTTGATGTTGGTGCTGCGAATATGGCAGCCATGAAAGAGGCAATGGCGGCAGCTGACAGAATATTGATTCCGGTACCACCGAGCCAGGCTGATGTCTGGGCAACACAGCGATTTCTGCACATGGTTGGCCAGGATCTGGAGGCGGTAAAGATGAATGGAAACCAGCAGACGATTGCGTTCGTCAACCGGGCGGATACCAACAAGTCAATCCGGGAAACACATGAAACCGAGGCTGCCTTGCGAATGCTGCCTGGTATTGACGTCGTTCTGCCGCAACGCTTGCGCATGCGAACCAGCTTCAGGCGCTCACTGAGTGAAGGCCTTGCGGCTTTCGAGATGTGGCCGCGCAGCAAGGCAGCCGAGGAATTTCGTATACTGGCAGCGGCACTTTACCCCGGTATTGCGGGGCACCTGAAATAATCTGGAGTGGGAGCAGGCAACATGAAACTTCTTGCGCGCATACTTAGTCATGGCTTTGCGATTGCCGTCGTGTTGTTGCTTGCCATCGGCTTGATATACCGGGGTGAGTTGTTTCCAGAATACGATCTGCCGGCTTTTCTCGATATCGGAAAACTGGCGGAACAGCAGAAAGAATCCACGACCGGGCAGGTTGATCGTGACGTGGTTGAGACAGAGGCGGAGGCGCCAGCTCCAGCAACCGCGGATGAGCAGGGCCAGACTGCGATGCAGGACGCCGCAACCGCGAGCACGGATGTAACCGACGCAGGTGGTAGCCCGGTGGAAGGTGCCGACGTAGCTGATGAGGTGGTG
>JASFOC010000091.1:0-7893 GCA_050116715.1 Gammaproteobacteria bacterium | reverse complement strand
ATGCGACCCCGGGAGGAAAATGGGGACAGACCACTTATATGGACATCTTAATATGAGCATAAAACGTGGTCTGTCCCCATTTTAACTGCGATTACTGGCCCATTGCAGAATCGGCGGCGTCCCGGGCGGCATCGTCTGCATCATCCGAAGCCTCTCCCGCTGCATCAGCTGCATCCTCAGCAGCCTCAACCGCCGCATCAGCAGCACCCTGGGCAGCTTCTGAAGCTTGTTCTGCCGCTTCTTCAGCCATCTCGGCAACCTCTGCAGCCGCCTCAGATTCTGCAGCTTCCTCGACAGCAACCTCTGCAGCATCCATGGCATCATCAACAGCGGAGCCCGCCTCGTCACCGGCAGATTCTTCAATGGTGATTTCCTCAACCATTACACCGGTATCGGCCTGATCCTTGTCACTGCAGCCAGCCAGTACCATCACGGCCGCCGCAACCATTACCAATATCTTTTTCATATCTTCACTCCTGTGGGTTATTACATGTAGGACTCAAGGCTGACTCCTGCAACTGGCGCAAACATTTCTGCTAACTGACACTGCGGTCATCAAGGTAAACTCAGGCCTTATTGCGCCATCGTGAATGCGGGATGATCCGCTGTAACCGGCCGTACTGGTTCACCGCACCGCACAGCAGCTGCCTGAAAACCATCGGCGCTATTAGACCTTGGCAGACATTCGAAGTAAACATCCGGCAGCCTGGCAATATGCAGCAAGGTAACATTTGGATATCAGCATGTTACATGACCTTTCCTGAAACCTGCCATTACCATGTTGCGGAGATCTTGCGTACCATTGCGTCCGAGTTGCTAGAATTCATACACCGCAGCAACCGAACCCCCCGGAAATCGTCATGGACATCACCCAAACCATCGCCCTCACGCTCGGTGCTTCATGGGCCAGCGGCATCAACCTGTATGCCGCGATGCTGATGCTGGGTTACCTGGGAACCACCGGCAGCCTGGAACTGCCGCCAGACCTGCAGATCCTGAGCAACCCGATGGTCATGCTGTCTGCGGGGGTTATGTACTGCATCGAGTTCTTTGCAGACAAGGTGCCGGGTGTCGACACGGGCTGGGACGGTCTGTCGACCTTTATCCGGATTCCGGCCGGCGCCGTCCTTGCTGCCGGCGCGGTGGGCGATGTGGGAACCGCGGCACACCTTGCGGCAGCGGTAGCCGGCGGTACGCTTGCGGCAGGCAGCCACGCGACCAAGGCGGGCGCCCGGGTCCTGATCAACACGTCACCCGAACCTGTCAGCAACTGGTTTGCTTCCCTGGGTGAGGATGTTGCAGTCGTTGCCGGCCTCTGGACAGCACTGCACTACCCGGTAGTGTTCATCATCCTGCTGATCATGTTTATCCTGCTGATGATATGGCTGCTGCCGAAACTGTGGCGCGGTATCCGGCGTGTCTTTGGATTTATCGGCAAATCCCTGGCTACGGACAAAACCGACCTCACATCCGGCACTCCGCCGCGGGAATAGCATGCATACCCGCAACCTGATTGTCTGGCCGCTTGTACTGCTGGCCATTGCGGCAGCCGGATATTACCGGCTCTTGCCGCCGCGACTCGCACAGGCACCGGATATCAGCCTGCTGTCAGTCGATGGTGAGGCGCTGCGACTGCCCGCCTACCGGGGCAGGCCGGTACTGGTAACCTTCTGGTCCACTACCTGTCCGAGCTGTGTCAGGGAAATACCCCATCTGAGCGAACTCTACCGGGATCTGGCACCACAGGGACTGGAGATCATTGGCATCACAACGGCCTACGACCCGCCGAACCGGGTGCTGGAAATGCGGGAATCACATGACATACCGTATCCCGTCGCCCTCGACATGCATGCTGATGCCGCGCATGCCTTTGGCAACGTCAGGGTGACGCCGACGTCTTTTCTCATCGCGCCCGACGGGCGGGTCGTACTGAGCAGGGTCGGCAGGCTGAACATGACAGGGCTGCGCCGGGAAATTCTTGCTATGATTGCGACGCAGGTGGATTCCAGAAAGGAATCCGGCCTGTCTGATCCATGAACAAATCACCCGCGACAGCATAGTCTCATGCTCTGGATAAAAGCACTGCACATTATCTTTCTGGTTACCTGGTTCGCCGGACTTTTCTATCTTCCACGCCTGTTCGTCTACCATGCGGTAACCACGGATGAAATCAGCCATGAGCGCTTCCTGGTGATGGAACGCAAGCTGTATATCATCATGAGCATCGGCGCCGTGCTGACAGCGATATTCGGTATCTGGATGCTGGCCGCCTATGCCTGGACAGCCTACCGCGACACAGGCTGGCTGATTACCAAGCTGCTGCTGGTGGCAGGACTCGTTGCCTACCACCTGTACTGCCTGAAGCTGCTGCGCGAGTTCCGCGCAGGAACCGCCAGCCACAGTCATGTTTTCTACCGCTGGGTCAATGAAGTCCCGTCGCTGCTGCTGGTCGCGATCGTCCTGCTCGCAGTGGTTAAACCTTTCTGATCATCCGGGAAAGGGGACTCGGAAATACAAATGGGGTTACAATACCGGGCATACCGGATACTGGAATGGAGCAAGCCTGCATGAGCCGTATAGTGAATTGTGTCGTCCTCAAACGTGAAGCAGAGGGTCTGGATGCCCCTCCCCATCCAGGCTCTCTTGGCCAGCGCATCTATGAGAATGTCTCCGCGGAAGGCTGGAAACAGTGGGTGGAGCGGCTCACCATGATCATCAATGAAAATGGCCTGAATACGGCCGACAAGGACAGTATCGAGGTCATTGAAAAACACATGATCGGATTTCTGTTCGGCGAGGGTGATTATGGCTCGGTGCCTGCCGGCTTCAAGCCACCTGGCGCAAAGAAGTGAGAAGTGAGAAGTGAGAAGTGAAATGGTGGCCAGTTCCGGCAGCAGATCAACCTCGCACCGTCCACCTTTTACTTTTCACGTTTGACTTTTTACTTCTCAGCGCCTGTCCTCGATCCGCATTAGCGGCGCCGTCACCACCTTCAGACAGGCATGTGCCGTTCGCAGTGCGGACTCCGCCTGCGAAGCAGTCGGCGCACGCGCAAACATGAATCCCAGATAGCTGTTGCCTTCGGGCAGCGGAACCAGCTCGTAGCCATCGCGTCGACTGATCAGGATGTCCTCGATCCAGGGCACTGCGCGCGCCGCCGTGATGCCCTCGATGCGGCGCAGGATGCCGGCACGGGTAATCGGCAGCATCAATACCCCCGCCCCGCCCGCTTGCGGATCATAGTGCAGGGGCCTGGCGATGGCGTGTGAGATCACCAGTGCCTCCAGGCTATGCCCGGTACCGAAATCCAGTAGCCGTGCACATTCCCCGCCGATGGTCCGGGCAGCCACTTCCATGATGACACACCCATCCGGCGGCAGCCGCGCTTCTGCATGCACCGGACCTTCCTGCAAACCATGCGCGGCGCATGCCGCCTGCACGCAGGCAACCAGACGCTGCTGTGCGGCGCTGCTATGCCGCGACGGGGTGATGTAATAGGTCTCCTCGAAATAGGGCCCATTCAGCGGGTCGGGCTTGTCGAATATGGCCAGCACCTCGAGCCGCCCCTGTTGTAACAGGCCTTCCAGCGCCACCTCCGGTCCCGCCACGAACTCTTCAACCAGCAGGTGAGAGTCCGCGAACGGATCCTTACCGGCGGCTTCCCGTAGCAGGGCCTGCACCCTGAGGCAGGCGGCTTCCGCCGCCGCCTGGTTGTCGGCACGTATAACACCCCGGCTGGCAGACATGGCCAGGGGTTTTATTACGCAGGGAAAATCAATGCCCTGCAATTGCGCCTTGAGTGGCGCGGCAAGGTCGACGACGCGAAATGCCGGTACCGGCACCCCGGCCTGCTGCAGCGCCTGGCGCGACAGGTCCTTGCGGCGGGACAATGTTGCAGCCTGTGGCGGATTGTGCGGCAGGTCCAGCGCCTCCGCGATCCTGCTGGCCAGCTCGACGCTGGCATCATCCGTCGCAACCACGCCGCTGAAAGGCCGCAGCCGGTCTGCCTGCAGCAGGACCTGCAGTGCGTCCGGGCTGTGCAGATCGACGTGCAGGCCGGCTGCAATCTCACCCACAAGGGAGTGCCTGCCCTCGGAGGCGACCAGCACATCCACGCCCAGATCACGGGCGGTCTGCAGATAGGCGGCAGTCCGGTAACTGCCCGGCGGCGCAATCAGCAGGAGGCGCGGACGCGCCGCCAGGTTATCCGGGTCAGGCACAACCTCCGCCGGCAGCACCACAGGCACCGCAGGTGCCCGAACCGCCAGTGATCGCAAAGGCGTTATTGAAGACAAAGCTGGCGCCGGTGGGGCGTTCAACGTAGTCGATCTCCACGCCCCGCAGGAAATTCAGGGCAACCGCATCGACATAGATTTCAAACCCTTCTTCCTTGCGCACACAGTCATATTCCGTGCGGCTGTCCGTAAAGGTCATACCGTAACCCATGCCGCCGCAACCACCCCCGGAGACGAACACCCGGATCGCCTTGAGGTCATCCTCTTCGACCTGGTTGAAAAGCTCGAGCATCTTCTCGCGGGCAGCGGCGGTCAGCGCCACGTCATTTTCCGCCAGTTCCATCCTGAAATCAGCCTGTGTCATATCCCACTCCGTCAGTTGTCGTTACAGGGACCATCCCCGTATGGACTCAATATAAGGGCTGGAGATGCCCGTTACCAGCCTCTCTGATTGGGGATAAAAAACCCCGCCTGACACACGTGAATCATTATTCAATACAACAGGTTGAATCAGCAGAAACAACGCCGGCGAGATCCCGGCAGAATATTGTTGTTATTATGAATGAGAACGATTTGCATTTGCTTTATCATTACGTAGAATAGTCGCCCAGTCAGTAATCACCCTTCTGGAGAAACCAATGAAATATTCACTCCCTTCCCTCTTGATGGCTGGCCTTCTGGCGTTCGCCGTACCAGCCTTCCCGGAGGATTCCGGCGCACCGACAGTCGAGCAGCTCTGGCAAATCATCCAGGCGCAGCAGGCGGAGATCGACGCCCTGAAGCAGCAGCAGGCGGAAACCGCCAGGACAGCAACAGGTGCCGATGAAAAAGCCGAAGCCGCAGTTGTCGCGGTTGAAGAATCTGCCGGCAAGGGTAGCTGGGCAGACAAGACCACCATCGGCGGTTACGGCGAACTGCACTACAACAACGGCATCAAGGACAGTTCGGGGGACGACTACAACGAAATCGATCTGCACCGCTTTGTACTCACTGTCGGTCATGAATTCACCGACAGCATCCGGTTCTTCTCAGAAGTTGAACTCGAGCATGATGGGGAGGAGGTAGAGGTTGAACAGGCCTATGTCGAGTTTGATCTGAAAGACAATCTGCAGACGCGTGGCGGTGTGTTCCTGCTGCCCGTCGGCATTATCAACGAGACCCATGAACCGACGACCTTCTACGGCGTGGAACGCAATGATGTCGAAAGCATCATCATCCCCGCAACCTGGTGGGCAGGCGGTGCCGCAATCAACGGTCACTTTGAAAACGGCATCAGCTGGGACCTGGCTGTGACAGAGGGGCTCAAGATGGACACCACGGGAGACAACGCATTCCGGGTCCGCAGTGGCCGGCAAAAAACCGCCGAGGCGGATGCCAACGACCTCGCCTACACGGGGCGTCTGAAATACACGGGCATCCCGGGGCTGGAACTTGCGACCAGCATCAACTACCAGACGGATGCCTCGCAGGAAAGCGGTGACGGCCTGGGCTCGGGCATCCTGTATGAAGCCCACGCGATTTACCAGCAGGGTCCGTTTGCACTGCGTGCACTCTATGCACAGTGGGATTTCGACGGCTCGGCTGCCAAGGTCAACGGCAACGATGATCAGAGCGGCTGGTACATCGAACCCAGCTACAAGCCCTGGGAGAAGCTCGGCATTTACGCCCGTTATGAGGACATTGACGCCGAACTCAACTCGGATCGCAACCAGCGGTTTGACCAGTGGGAAGTCGGCGCCAACTACTGGCCCATTGAGGACGTGGTGCTGAAGGTCGACTACCGCAGCCGTAACTATGACAATACGAGCATCGCGGTATCCCCGGAATACAGTGATTTCGATGCCTTCGACCTGGGCATCGGCTACGTGTTCTGATCCGGTCGAAGTCATGCCGGGCAGGCCTGCTATTCTGCTAAGCTTGGCAGCGATGAATATCAGGTTCCTGACATTTCTGGCACTGCTGGCAGCGGCCCGTGTCTGCGCGGGTGAAAGCTACCAGTCACCGGATGCCTTCCTGCGGGAAGTCTTCGCTGATGCCCCCCCTTCGCCACAGGTTCTGTGGCTGAAGGGGGATATACGGGAGGCGGCTACTGAAATCCTTGGCCACCCTTACCCCGGCCTGCGGATTCGCTACTGGGAAACAGACACCCGGACCGCATGGATTCTGGAAGAAATCGGCAAGGAGAAGCCGATTACCGTCGGACTGGTCGTCGGCCCTGAGGGCATGGAGATGCTGCGGGTGCTGGAATTCAGGGAAAGTCGCGGCTGGGAAGTGCGCTACCCCTTCTTCACCGACCAGTTCAGCGGTATCGGGCTGACGCAGGACCGGCAGCTGGACCGGCACATCGACGGCATATCGGGGGCCACCCTGTCTGTCCGCGCACTGCAGAAACTGGCGCGTCTTGCCCTGTACCTGTATCAACAAACCCGTGACACGCCACCCGAAAACTAGAAACCGCGGCAGGCTGCTGCGTTCGCTGTATATCTGGCACCGGTATTTCGGCCTGGCCACGGCACTGTTCGTGGTCGTCCTGAGCGTCACCGGGCTTGCCCTGAATCACACCGAAGCGCTGCAACTGGACGCCAGGCATGTCCAGTCGGACACCCTGCTCGACTGGTACGGTATCAAGGCGCCGGATGCGATCGTCAGCTATCGTGCCGGAACGCATGCAATCTCCCGGCTGGGCAACGACATCTACCTGGATACGCAACTCGTGCCTGCTGCAGAGGGAACGCTGGCGGGGGCAGTGGAGATTGCAGATCTGGTCGTTGCCGGCCTAAAGGAAGGCCTGTTGTTGTTTACAGCGGAGGGGGAATTGATTGAACAACTCGGAGCCGCGGCCGGTGTGCCTGCCGGAATCCAGGCTGTTGGCACCGATGCCAACGGGAACCTGGTGATCAAAACCGCGCAGGGCAATTACCAAACCGACGAGAATTTCATCGCATGGTCAGCCGCGACTGAAGCAGGCGACGTTAACTGGGCTGTGGCCACCCCCCCGGAACGGGAACTGGCAAATGCCTTGCGTGACGCCTGGCGTGGCAGTGGCCTGTCACTGGAACGTGTCCTGCTCGATGTCCATAGTGGCAGGATACTCGGTGAGGCGGGGGTCTGGCTGGTCGATGCCGCTGCCCTGCTGTTCCTGCTGCTGGCCGGCAGTGGCCTCTGGTTATGGGGACGCCGCCGTGCCAGCGCCCGCGCCCACGAGCGCAGCATCCAGGCCCGCAAATAACCGCTCTGGCGACGGCGCAAGAGACAGATTGGCGAAGACATCCCGAAAGACGCGCACGCCCGCGGCCCCTTCCGGGCGGCCGCAATGGCGTGCGTGTGGTATCAGCCGTGCGCGGGTGCGCGCAGGTCGTCAGTTAATGATCGAGCGTCCCGGTGTCGGTGGCAGTTGCGGCATCGGCTGCTGCGGGAACTCGCCGGTGAGCGCCATCAGGAATGCAACCAGGTCAGCGGTCTGCGCATCGCTCAGGTCCTGGTTCAGCTGCACCTTGGCCATCACGCGCACGGCCTCGTCCAGCGTCTTCACGGAACCATTGTGAAAGTACGGCGCAGTCAGGGCGATATTGCGCAGCGTCGGCACCTTCCACATGTGCTTGTCCGCGACGTTGGTGGTAACCGCCATCCGGCCATCGTCCGCGGTGAAGTCGTATTG
>JASFOC010000090.1:0-7933 GCA_050116715.1 Gammaproteobacteria bacterium | reverse complement strand
GGGGCGCCATGTTCCGCAATCGCAACCAGCTGCTGCGTTTCAAGCCCCAGGAAGGCATGCAGGTGCTGGTGCGCTGCCGGGTCAGCCTGTACGAACCGCGCGGCGAATACCAGCTGATCGCGGAAAGCATGGAGGAAGCCGGTGACGGTGCCCTGCAGCGCGCCTTCGAGGAACTCAAGCGCAAACTGGACCACGAGGGCCTGTTCCGCACGGAACACAAGTTGCCGCTGCCAGCCCTGCCGCGCCGCATCGGCGTGGTCACCTCGCCCAGCGGCGCCGCAATACGCGACGTGCTCAGCGTGCTGAAACGGCGCTTTCCGGCGATCCCGGTGCTGGTTTACCCGGTGCCGGTCCAGGGCAAGGATGCCGGTCGCGATATCGCCGCCACGCTGCAGCAGGCCGGGAAACGCCGGGACTGCGACGTCCTCATCCTGACCCGCGGCGGCGGCTCGCTGGAAGACCTGTGGTCTTTCAACGAGGAAGCGGTGGCACGTGCCATTTTTGACTGCCCGCTCCCTATCATCAGCGCGGTTGGCCACGAGGTCGACTTCACCATCGCCGATTTCGTCGCCGACCAGCGCGCAGCGACCCCCTCGGCAGCCGCCGAGCTCGCCAGCCCCGACCAGTACGAATGGCTCGCCCGGCTGGCAAACCTGGAGGCACGCAGCAGCCGTTACCTGCAACAGCACCTGCTTGCGCACCGGCAGCAGCTGAACGCCCTGACGCGGCGCCTGCAGTTGCGCCACCCGGGGCAATACCTGCGTCAGCAGGCGCAACGCATGGATGAACTGGAACAGCGCATGCGACTGGCCATGCGCGCAAGGATCAACAGCCTGCGGACCAGGCTCGGTGAGGCGCTGGGCAGCTTGCGCCAGGCCACCCCGCTGCATGCCATCCGCCGCGCAGGGATGCAGCGCGAGGCACTGGCGCAACGCCTGCATGCCGCCATGGCGGCACAGCTGCAACAGCGGCAGCGCCGCCTGGCCGTGGCCTGCAAATCACTGGACACCACCAGCCCGCTGGCAACGCTCGACCGCGGCTACGCCATCGTCACGCAACCACAGGACAAGCGCATCCTGCACTCGACTGCCGGGATCAAACCCGGCGCGCAGATCGAGGCCCGCCTGGCGCAGGGCCGCCTGCTGTGCACGGTTGATGCGGTAAGCGAGTCGTGAACGTTACCGGCGGCATTTCCCGCGAGAATACGGCGTATGAGGCATCGTTGCGTCAAGGGAACCCTGGACAAGGCATCACCCGGCGATGGCCGCAATCCAGCCGCTTGTTTCCCCCGGATCCCGGCATGCAGCGGGAAGATGAATATAACTGGTTCAGCATTGCCTCAGGCCCTGATATCGTTCCCTGACTGTAGAACCCCGAATCTGGAGACCCGACACCTTGAAACCGCTGCATTGCCTGATGCCTTATCTTCGTCCCCGTTTCACTTTTCACTTTTCACTCTTCACTCTGCTGCTGATGCTCCCGGCATGGTGCGCCGCCCTCTCCCCTGACAACACCCCGGTCCCCGGCGGCATCGCCGTGGTGCAGCTGCCGGACGATGTCGTCCCGGCGACGCTGCGCTACCGGGACCGCAAGGTGCTGGTGACTCACCAGGACGGGAAAGCGCTCGCGATTGTCGGCCTGTCACTCGGCACCAAACCCGGGCGCCACTTTCTCAAGGCGCAGACCACGCAGGATGAATCGGTCAGCATCGCGTTCACGGTACAGGACAAGGCCTACGAGGAACAGCACATCACCATCAAGGACAAGCGCAAGGTCAACCCGGAGCAGCGCGACATGGAACGCATTACCCGGGAAACCAGGGAGATCAAGGCCGCGCTGCGGCAATGGACGGAGCAGCAGGATGTGGCGATCGATTTCCGCAAGCCGGTCGAGGGCCCGACCAGCAGCCCGTTCGGGCTGAAGCGCTTCTTCAACGAACAGCCGCGCAATCCCCACAGCGGACTGGACATCGCGGCTGCCGAGGGCACCCCGATCCGGGCGCCGGCACCCGGCACCGTCATCGAGACGGGCGACTACTTCTTCAACGGCAACACCGTCTTCATCGACCACGGCCAGGGCCTGGTCACCATGTACTGCCACATGAGTACCATCGACGTGGCGCCGGGTACAAAGGTCGCAGCCGGGGATATTATTGGCAAGGTCGGCATGACCGGCCGCGTCACCGGCCCGCACCTGCACTGGGGGGTGAGCCTGAACGATGCGCGCGTCGACCCCGTGCTGTTTCTGCCGGCAGAGCAACCGGCAGCGGAGTAATACTGGTACACCGGCGTGGGCCGGCAGCAGCTGTTCGAGACGACAACAGATACGACAGCCCGGAGAACAACACATGAAATCAAATCGCCACTCAGCCTGCCTTGCTCAAAAGCTGCTGACCTCCTGTGCAGTTGCCTGCCTGCTGGCCGGCTGCACGGTTGTGGGTCCTACCGCCATCCGCAGCGGCCGGCTTGCCTACAACGAAGCCATCAGCGAAACGAACAGCCAGCAACTGCTGATGGCCATCATTCGCAACCGCTATGAAGAGCATATCGGACTGCTTGCGGTATCCAGCGTCACGGCCAATGTCAGCGTCAAGACCAGCAGCTCTGTTCAGCTTGGCTTTGGCGACTCCGACGATTATGCCGGGAACCTGGTGCCCTTCAGGGTCGGTAGCATCTATGAAGAAAATCCGACCATTTCCTACATTCCCGTCTCCGGACAACAATACACGCTGCAGTTGATGTCCCCCTTGCCCATCGAGATACTGGCGCGATTCGCCAGCACCATGACCAACCCGGCCCCGGTCTATACTGCCCTCATCACAAATATCAACAACCTGCACAACCCGGATTTTCTGATTTCCCCGGCGGAACCGGATCCCGACTTCAGCCGCGTCGTGTCCCATCTGTCTGCCCTCACACAGGCACAATGCCTGCACTGGATTCGAGACCCGCACAACCACGATTACTCCATCGTGATCGACAACTACGCGCCAGCTCATACGGCCACGGTCATGGCGCTGCTGGACCTGCTCGGTCTGCCCGCACCGCGAGACGACACAGGCCAGCTGGTCCTGCCCGTCTCCCTGGCACTGCACGGTCGCAACTCCGACGGTATCGCCATCATCACGCGCTCGGTCTTCGATCTCATGGAAATCCTGTCGGCTGCTGTTGAGGTCCCCGAGCACGAAAAGCACAGCGGTGTCGCAACCATGTACCCCCCTACCGGACTGGCAGGCAAAGCCCTGCGGATTCGCCACGCACGGGAAAATCCGGAGCACGCCTACACCCGGGTGAAGCACCGTGACTACTGGTTCTACATCGATGAGGCCGATCAGCCCACCAAGCAGTATTTCAGGCTGTTGAGTACACTCTGGTCTACCATGATCGCTGAAAGCACGACCAAGGGGGCAGCTGCACCGGTCCTGACCGTCCCCGTGAGTCGCTAGCCCGCGGAGACCGGGAGTATTCAGCGGAGACTCCGGTCTGATTATGCGCACTACCCGGTTTCACGCACCCATGTCACCGGCGCAGTTTCCCGGCCACCTCATTTGATGACATTGCGCAAAAGTGGTCCCGACGGATGATGGTTACGGCCGCGTGAAATCCGTTCTCGAGCTGGCAAGTGCAATTCCGAACCTGCGGCCCCATCTGCAGGCGCGGACTGCCAAAGCCCCTGCCCGGTACAGTCGGCACGTCGAAACCACAGCCGGTCGGGTTACAGGCGTCGACATCCTGAAGGCTCATCACAGGCAGGGACCATGGGAATAAAGCGATCAACCCGGCGTTGCGATTTTTTTCGCACCCTGGCCCGCTGTCTCCAGGCAGACATGACAGTTGATCGCGGGCTGGATATCTGGGCCGAACAGTTGCCAGCCCGGCAGCGTGGTCCCTTCCAGGCGACGGCACAGCAGGTACGTAGCGGGCAGCGGCTTGATCATGCAGGACGCGGGAACGGCATACTGCTGCCATGGGAAGCCCGGTTGCTCGGCATCGGTAGTGCGCATGGTCGGCTGGACCGGGTGCTGGCTGACCTGGCCGCGCACCACGAACGCGTAACAGGCCGGTGGAACCGACTGCGGATGCGACTGGTTTTCCCGGGGGCTATCCTGATGCTGGGGTTTCTGGCGTTGCCGCTACCGCGACTGTTTGCCGGACAACTTTCCCCGTCCGGCTATCTGCTGCAGAACCTGGTGCTTGCGGCCATGCTGCTGTTGCTGTGGGCGCTTGCCGGGAATGCCCGGGTACAGCAGCGGTTTTCGGAATTGATCCTGCGCTGCAGGCCTGTCAGCAGGCCGGCCTGGCAGTACCAGCGCTACCGTTTCCTGCAGCAGCTCGCCAGCCTGTATAACGCAGGGATGACACTACCGGAGGCATTGCCGCTTGCCGTTCTCAGTTGCGAACCGGCGAGGTTGCGACAGCAGTGGTCAATGATCGAAACGGCTGTCAGGAAAGGCAGCGGGATCAGCGAAGCGCTGCATCGCTACCAGGCCCTGGATGACACGGGCTTTGCACTGCTGCATAGCGGAGAGGTCTCGGGGCGCCTCGGCGAGATGCTCGCTCACGAGTCAGAGCGACTCGGGAAGCACGTGACACTCTGGCTGGACGGCCTCGTCGCATGGCTCCCCCGGCTGGCCTATATACTGGTGTTGCTGCTCCTGCTGGGTCTCTAGCCGGGATTTCCCGGTGGCGGCGCTGGCAGACCCGATACTGTGGTAGCGGTACAGTATTTTTCCAAGGGTGCCTGTGCCAGCGAGAAATCCGGGCCAGGCAGTGCAAGTGGCGGCCGCAGCCAGCACTTGCCTATCCGCCTTGTGGAGACAGCCATCAACCATTCACAGCCAGTCTTCGCATGAGATACCTATGCCGCCACACCGCCGCTGACAATGTGGATATCACGCTGCGGGAACGGGATACCGATACCTTCGGCGTCGAAGCGGTTCTTGATGGTTTCCGTCATATCGCATTTGACGCCCCAGTAATCGTCCTTGCTGGTCCAGACACGCACCACGAAATTGACGCTGCTGTCCGCCAGCTCCGCCACGACCACCTGCGGCGCCGGATCGGCGTGGATGCGCTCATCCCTGCTGATGATATCGTTCAGCACCGCCTTGACCGTTGCCAGGTCCGCGTCATAGGCAACACCGACCGTCATGTCGACACGCCGGGTCGCCTCGGCCGAGTAATTGATGATGTTATCCCCGGACAGCTTGGCATTGGGGATGATGATGGTCTTGTTGTCGGGCGTCTTGAGCGTGGTGGTAAAGATCTGGATTTCCCGCACCACACCGGCCACGCCGGCACCCTCGATAAAGTCACCGACCTTGAAGGGCCGGAAGATAATCATCAGGAAACCGGCTGCGAAATTTGCCAGGGAGCCCTGCAGGGCCAGACCGATGGCCAGGCCGGCGGCACCCAGAATGGCAATGAACGAGGTAGTCTGGATGCCCAGTTGTCCGAGCGCCGCCACGACCACGAAGGCCAGCAGGGTGATGTAGGCGATGCTGCTGACGAAGCCGATGATGATCGACTCGACATTGGCCCGCTCCATGACACGGCGCACGACCCGGCGTACCAGCATGGCGATCCAGCGGCCAATCACCAGGATGGCGATGGCGGCAATTACCTTCAGTCCCCAGGCAGCCAGGACATCCTGAGCCTGCAGCCATAACAGGCCGGCCTCTTCAACATTGGCAGGAATGACATCTGTCACAACGTGGGTCACATCCACCGGCTCTGTAACGATTTCGGGATTAGCCATAGCGTTATTCCTCGTTTCTGTAGCGTGTTGTTTCCATCATGAATTCCTGTACGCGCAACCGCGGTCACCACTGCGGCAGTGACGTCACGAGGAAAACGGCGTGATCGCATGCCGGGCGTAACAGGCATCCGCCGTCGCGCCCCTGGCCGAAGCGAATTCTAATCGTCATCAGCAGTGAAACCAAGCCGGAACCTGTTAACCGTGAGCAGCGCGTTGCGGCGTGGCAGTGGTGCAGTACAGCGCTGGTTGAGAAACCTGCGGCCCGGATGCGGCAGCGCGGAATCCACAATGACACCCGCCCTACTGCCGCAACCGCTCCAGCACCTGCCGGTAGCATTCCGCATCCGCGTCACTGAAGCAGCAGGCTATGATGCGCTCGAAGCGGTCTGTGTACGCCAGCATGGCGGCAACGGCGATCTCCGTTGCCTGCTGCTTCGGAAAGCCGTATACGCCGGTGCTGATCGCGGGAAAGGCAATGCTTTGGACCCCGTTTTCCAGTGCGATTTCGAAACTGTTCCGGTAGCAGGCCTGCAGCAGCGAGGCCTCGTAATGGTTGCCGTCCTGCCATACCGGGCCGACGGTATGGATGACACGGCGTGCCGGCAACTCGAATCCCGGGCTGATTTTCGCCTCGCCGGTGCGGCAGCCATTGAGGGTGCGGCAGAACTGCAGCAGTAACGGGCCTGCGGCACGGTGAATGGCACCATCCACACCACCACCGCCGAGCAGACTGCTGTTCGCTGCATTGACGATCGCGTCTACATCCAGGGTGGTAATGTCCGCGGTAATAATCTCGATCATGGCCATCTCCGTGCGTCCTGTTGCGCGAAGTATACCCTGTCGGCCGGTCAAACATTCCCGGGAAGCTGTGCTAGAGTAAGGCCGAAAACGTCCGGGACCTCGAGGAGACAACATGCCGCGCCTGATCACACTCTCGCGAGCCGCACGCCTGGTTGGCGTCAAGCGGGGCACCTTGCAGCAGAAAATCCAGCAGGGTGAACTGCGTACCTTTGAGGGTGAACTGCTGCTTGCCGACCTGCTGCATGCATACCCGCAAACGGAGGTGGAAGACACCACCATGCTGGAACGCGTCGGGCATATCATGGAGCAGGCGGTCAACAAGATCGTCCGTCCCGACGAGGAGATGCCGGACTACAACACCCTCGCGGCGCGCATCCTGACGCTGGGACGGGAGCTGGCGCAGGCCAGGCATGAAGCCCGTCGCTACCGGGAACTGGTCGCGGACCTGCAGCAGCAGCTGGCGGAGCTGGCCGGCAATGCAGATGCAGCCGGCGCCCGGACACTGGGCAAGTTGCAGGACTGGCTGCAGCAGGCGATTGCCGCCACCGAAGCCCGCAATGATGACTCACAGGACATTGCAAGAGATGCCCTGCTGCGCCTCATCGCAGCCCAGGTGCGCATCCTCCCCAGTGGACACGAGTTCTTTATCGAGGGTTCCGACTCCATACTCGAGGCCGGACTGCGCAGCGGCCTGGCGCTCAACTATGGCTGCAGCAGCGGCAATTGCGGCCTCTGCAAGGCCAAGGTCGTGTCCGGCCAGGTCGGCAAGATTCGTGACTATGATCATGTCCTCTCGGAAACCGAAAAGGGACTGGGCTATATCCTCACCTGCTCCCACACCGCCATTACCGATGTCGTGCTGGAGGCGGAGGAAGCCGCCAGTTCCCATGACATCCCCCTGCAGGAAATCGATATCCGGATAAAGAAGGTTGAAACACCTGACGAACAGGTCCTGTTGCTGCACGCCAGGACACCGCGCACCCGGCGGTTGCGCTTCCTTGCCGGTCAGTACCTGTCACTGGAAATACCGGGACTGCCGCCGCGTGATTGCGCCATCGCCAGTTGTCCCTGTGACGACATGAACCTGCTGTTCCACCTGTCTGTCACAGCAAACGATCCAGTCATCGAACAGCTGCGCACGTGTCTGAAAACCGGCACCGGTATACACATCAAGGGGCCGCGTGGCGAATTTACGCTGGACGAGGACTCTTCAAACTCACTGGTATTCATTGCCTGCAACACGGGGATCGGCGCGGTCAAGAGCCTGGTGGAACACGCTATGGCACTGGACAGCGCCGAACATATCCACCTTTGCTGGATTACGACCCCGGGTAACAGCCACTATGCAGGCAACCTGTGCCGCTCCTGGGAAGAT
>JASFOC010000089.1:0-7954 GCA_050116715.1 Gammaproteobacteria bacterium | reverse complement strand
CTCCCTGCTTCGGCGCGCTGCAGAACGTGCAACTGCTTCCCCAGCGTGCTCATGCGTGAGCCAACCAGCGGGAGAGGCCGCGCCGGCAGCAGCATATTCCAGTAAATATGCTTGAATGCGAGTTTGCCCAGGTGATTCAGACGGGTTTCCTTCAGCAGTGACATGGGCCCGACAAGCGGCAGCGGAAACTTTCCAGGCACGGGCTGTATCTCGTGGTTGAAGTCGATCAGTACCGCCTTGCCGTGGCCTGTCTCGATGAAGCAGTTGGTATGGCCATCTGCACACGGCTCGGCTTCCTTGCCGGTGATTTCCCGCAGGATGTTGTGCACCACGACATCGGCCTGGAAGTGTGCTACCGATCCCGCCTTGGAACCGGGGATGCCGGCAATGTCACCGACGAGGAAGATCCGCTCGGCAACGCTCGACTTGAGTGTCTGCCTGTCGGTCCGTCCGAATCCCAGCCCGCTGCCCAGTCCGGCTTCTTCAACCAGGTCGGAGCCCTCGTGGGGCGGGATGACGACCAGCAGGTCGAAGCCCAGTTCCTTGCCGTCAGGGCAGCGGATACTGTTTTCAGTCACGCTGTCCAGATAGGCATTGTTCACGACATGGATGCCTTTCTCCACCAGGATATGGGTCAGCACCTCGTTGCACACCGGCTTGGTGAAGGCGCCGTTCAGCGGTGTCACCAGGGTAATCCTGGTCTTGTTGCGCAGGCCGCGTCTGGTGAGATGTTCATCCGCCAGGCAGGCGAATTCGAGTGGTGCTACCGGGCACTTGATGGGCGTCTCGGCCACATCGATCAGCAGGTCTCCACCCTTGAACTCAGCCAGCGCCGCTGCCAGGTGCATGGCACTGTCGGGTGTGTAGAAGCCATGCGCGCGCCTGCCCCAGTTCTCGGGGAGTCCGTCTATCGCATCGACAAGTGTCCTGCATCCCAGTCCCAGAACCAGCCAGTCATATTCCAGAGTTTGCCTGTCCGTGGTGACTGTCCGCCGGTCGGAGTCGATGGCCATAATGGTTTCACGGACATACTCTATTCCCGGTGCGATAAAGCGTGCCGTCTCTTTCTGGATATCTGCCAGTTCCCGGTAACCCGGTTTTTGAAACGGCAGAAACAGCAGTCCGGGCTGGTAGGTATGCAGCGGTGAATTTCCAACCAGCTTCAACCTGAGCGCGAGGTTATTGCGGCGCGCCCTTTTCAACAGCAGGTTGGCTGTAACAATTCCGCCGATCCCGTCACCCAGAACGATTACGTTAACAGTCATGATAAATTCCGGTTCCCGGGGCGGAATGCTGTTGCAGTGTTGCACTGAGCATTCTGCAGCAGATGCCTGGCTGATTCAAATATCCCGATGCAAGCCAGGATGCAAATCTTCCGGAGAGCATGCCGGTTCGCGCCGGGGCCGGTTTTTCCGGGCAGTGTAAGCGGCTGGCCCGAAATGCCGCTCAGGCAATGAGTTTGCAGCTATTCGACAGTAGTTGCTCAAAATCCATGGCAGGCATTGGCCTGGCAATATAGTAGCCTTGCAGGATGTCGCACTTCATCTGGTGCAGCAAGTGGATATGTTTCTCGTCTTCAACACCTTCCGCGATGACTTCAAGGTTCAGGCTGTGGGCCATTGCAATAATGGCGGAAATGATGGCAATGCCCCGTTCATTCATATCCAGGTTCTGCACGAAACTGCGGTCTATCTTGAGTTTATTGAGGGGTAGTCGCATCAGGTAGTTAAGTGATGAGTAGCCGGTACCGAAATCATCCAGCGATGTTTGCAGGCCCATCCGCTGAAGGTTTGTCAGGGTTCGAATGGCCTGGTCAGGGTCATTCAGGATGCTTGATTCGGTCAGTTCCACTTCGAGGTATTGCGGTTCATAACCGCTATGCTTCAGCGTTTTCGCAATCAGGCCTTCCAGGTCATGCCCGTTGAAGTGCACCGCCGAGATGTTGATTGCCATGGTGATCGGGCAGTTGTACTTGTCCAGCCACTGTTGCCCCTGCAGGCAGGCTTCCCTGACAAGCCATTCACTGATCGGAATGATAAGTCCGTATTCCTCGGCGATGGGGACGAAAACTTCGGGTGAAATCTGTCCCAGTTCGGGGTCATGCCAGCGCAGCAATGACTCTGCGCCGGATATCCTGCCGGTTGCCATATTCACCTGTGGCTGGTAGTGCAGCGCGAGTTCGCCATTCTCGACGGCGTGCCGCAGTTTGCCTTCTATCTTCAGCTTGAAAAGCGAGGCTTCGTTCATTTTTCCCGAGAAGTACTGAAAATTGTTGCGACCGGATTTCTTGGCGTGATACATCGCAATGTCTGCATTCTTCATCAGGTCGTCTACAGATTGTCCGTCGCCGGGAAACAATGCGATCCCGATGCTTGTACTGATAAACAATTCCTGCTTGTCGACAATGAAGGGTTCCGAGAGGGCGTCGAGTATGCGCCTGGCGACCTTGTTAGTCTGCGTTATGTTGCTTGTCCTGGGCAGCAGGATAATGAATTCATCACCGGCAAGCCGCGCGATGACGCTTGAGGAGCTGTCATGGGTTACATGCGAGACAACGTCGCTGTCACGCAGGCAACTGTTAATCCGGTCAGCGAAGCTTTGCAGCAGCTTGTCGCCGGACTGGTGTCCAAGGGTATCGTTTACACGCTTGAAATTGTCCAGGTCAAGAAACAGCAGGGCCAGTTCCTGGTTTGACCGCTTTGCTTCTGCTATGGCACGTTGCAGGTAATCCTTGAACATCAGGCGGTTTGGCAAACCGGTCAGGCTGTCATGGTAGGCAATGTAGTGCACTTGTTCGTTGTAGTGGGCCAGATTCTTGCCCATTTGTTTGAAAGTGCTTGCAAGGTCGCCGATCTCATCATTGGAACGGACGTCAATCGGCACCAACACCTGTCCGCGTCCCATTTGCCTTGCTGCCAGGCTCAGTTTTCGTATCGGGTTGATCAGCAGTTTTCTGAGAATGCCGAGCAGAAAGGCGGTCAGTGCAAGGATCGCAATGCAGGTGATGAGTGTTACGGAACGCCCCAGATCAACCCGGTGGTTATGGAACTCGTTTTCTCCATAAACAGCGATTGCATAGAGCCAGTCATGCAGCTTTGATGCCTGGAAATGAGCAAGCCTGTCGCCTTGAACGGCGTTGACTGTCACGTGACTGTCGGCGGCATTGCTGAGTTGTTCGAACAGAGCGGGAGGAAGTTGCCTGCCGATACTGTAATCGGATTGATGAAATAAAATGCTGCCGGAGGAATCAGTGAAAAATATCTCGCCACTCTCGCCAATTTTCTCGCTGCTGGCCAGCTTGCCAAGAAAGTCCGGATTGATGGTTATCAACAGGTAGCCATATAAATTGTTCTCTTCTACTGCCCGCTGCCGGTTTTCCTTGTAGAACAGTAATGGTTTACTCGCCAGCAGTGCCGGCTTGCCGTTGTCAGGGTTTATGAAAAAGGTGGTGTAGATGACTCCCGGGTTGTTGCGAATGCTTCGGAAATAAGCGCTGTCTGACTCGTCATCCGTCACATTGTCAATATCACCGATGACGGAACGTATTAATTCCTTGCCAGCGGGGGAGATAATCCGGATTTCGTAATATTCCGGGTACGCAAGCTGATAGTTGAAAAGCAGTTCCAGCACCTCGGCCTCAAGTGCGACCTTTTTATCTGCGGGCAGGTCATCTGTAACATACTGTTTTACCAGCTTGTTGCTCGCAAACAGGCTTGCATTGGCGCGTGCCGTGTGCAGGCGTGTCTCGGTGTGATAGTTGACCTGTTCCAGCAGGGTGGTGACCTGGTTCTGTGTGCGATCACGGGCATCTTCCAGGAGCAGTGTGTAGGCCGACCAGCCGAGCACCAGCAGTGGCAGCACTGTCAACGGTACAAGAAATAACAAAATCTTGTTTTGCAGGCGCAAACCCGGTCCCTGTCGCTTATTGGATGCAGTCGTGGTAATCCAATCATAGAGCGACAGGAATACGCCATCCTTTAGCAATGGCCGCCGTGGCAGCGGAGCATATTTATGACCGGGAAAAGACTGCCATCCAGGGGCAATGTTCCAGGAAAACGTGAATAGCTGTTTACCATTCGTGATGTCGCAGTTCCAGACTCCACTGCATCGTGCATGCTGCGTGCTGCACCTGCGTGTCCAGGCCCGGCTGCCGGCTCTTCCGCGCCGCGGGTCGTGCCCGCAGCCGGCGGGGCGAAATTGAGTGTCACTTTCCAGGCGTGTTGTTGCCGATGTCCTGGATCGCTATATTGACTTGAAGAACAGAGCTGCGAGAAATCCCATCAGGGTTGCCAGCCCGATGACAGAGCCGCCCTTGAAATAGGCGTCCGGCAGCATGGTCTGGGCGATCATGGTGAGCATTGCGCCGGCAGCGAGGCCCTCGATCATCGACAGGGTCGCGCCGTCTGCACCGACGAAAAACAGGCTGCCCAGGGCCGCGCCCACTCCTGTCAGAACCATCAGCGAGGTCCACATGGTGATGACACGCGTGATTGTGAAACCCTGCTGCCGCATACCGATAGAGCTGAACAGCGCCTCCGGGTAGTTGGACAAAAACAGGCCCGCGATCAATGCCAGGCTAACCTCGTGATAAGCCAGACTGGCGCCGATGACCAGAGATTCGGGAATACCGTCGAGCAGAATGCCGAGCCAGATCGCGAGTGGTGCGCCCTTGATCGTGCGCATGCGTGCCGCCATCTCCTCGGCAGCCGGGATCAGCCGGCCGGTATCCAGGTTCCTTATGGCAGTATGCACCCAGCGAAAGGCGCGGTTGGAATCAAAGTCCTTGCGGCTCTCCAGGTAGGCTGCCACGTCCGGGTTTTCCAGGCATTCGCGCACCCGGCGTTCCAGTTCGGGCTGGGTTTGCAGCAATTCCAGGAAGTCCTGCCTGCGCAGAACCCAGGCGTCAGTCGCGCAGATTGCTACAGCCACTGAGGTATGCCGTGCGCCGGTGAGAAACGCCATTCCACCGACAGCATCATGGTCATACAGCAGCGTCTGTCTGCGCGCCAGATCATCCAGATTGATCTCGGAGGCCTCGCCCCTGGCGATGACGTACATGCGGTCTGCGCGGTCGCCCTTCTTGTAAAAGGCTTCGCCGCGTGCGAAGTGCTTGTACAGCAGGCGGGATGCGACGGCCTCGGCCGCCCCTGGCGGCAGATGCTCCAGTATTTTCGAATGCCGGATGTGTGCCGTGATGGCGCAGAATTCCTTCTCCCGACGTTCAAACTGTACCATGGGCGGCAGCTGCCCCTTGTGGCCGAGATGCGTGATCGCGGCCTCGATCCACGCAGCGGTTTGTGCGGCGGCCATTTTCTGGCGGTCCCGGAGATAGGTCGAGACTTCCTCGCTGCGCAGCCAGCGGTGTGCGGACTGGCGCAGCCATGGCGAATTCTCCAGCAGGGTGTCGAGGTCTTTTCTGCGCAATGTCCATAGCTCGGTATCGCGGGTAGCCACGGGCAGGGTGGCATGTGGCATACCGGTCAGCACGGCCATGCGTGCGAATGCGCTGCCATTGCCCAGCAGCTCGAGGCGTTCCATGTTTTGCTGCGGGTCCCGGAGTTCCATCTCGCCGTCGGCGATGATATACAGCGTATCGGGAGAATCACCCAGATGATACGGCGAGGAACCCCGCTCGCAGCGATATGAGCCCATGGCATCGGCCACACGCTTGAAATCCTCGTGCGGCAGGTTGTGGAAAAGATCGATGCGCTGCAAGTTGGAAAGGATTCGCCTGAAGCGCCGCTGTTCCTGGCGCCGCAGGTGGTAGATGGTGGTGGATGCCTTGCGGAGGAATCCACCGTAATCGTTGATAATTTCGTTGAGGGCTACGAACAGCAACCCGCCTGCCGTGCAGCCACTCGCCAGCCAGATATAATGGCCACGTTCAAAAGCCGGCGCGACAAGGTCAAGGGTCAGGGCTGCCAGCAGGGCGCCACCGCCGAATGCCACCAGCGCAGCCGCAACCCGGTCGCCGGGTTTCCAGAAAAGTGCTGTCAATGCGCCCAGCGGCAGTGAGCAGGCGCTGATGATGCCCATGTTGAATGCCGTTGTGATTACCTGTTCATTCATGGTTGCCGGTATTGATAACGGTGTCGGGTTCCTGTGTTTTCCGCAGCGCCGGGTCTTGCGAGGCAGCGCTTCATGAACAGCCGGGTTGGCGAAAACCGCCAGTATAACCACAATGGCAGGATGGTAAGCGCAGGATTATCGCTGTCATCTGCACGCGCAGGGCAACATACCGCCCCGGCTGTTACCGCAGCGGCACCTGCTTCCGGCGTGGCAGCGGCCATACAGCAGGGTGCCAGCCCGGGGATTCAAGCAGGCGACAGGCTGCTGTGAATCCGTGGCCTGTCAAAACACCTGTCATGCCAGCGCGAGCATGGATGATAAACACGGGCACTTGCCCGGCTATGCCCGTCAGTTATCATTGTAACCGTTACGCATGACGGTGCGGTTGAGGTGTGTATGACAAAGTTGGGACATGTGGTTTTTTATGTGCGCGAGCTTGAACGTTCAGTGAAGTTCTATACCAATGCCGTCGGTCTCGGGCTGTGCGGTACCATCTTCAACGGCCGTGCCGCGCTGCTGAGTGGCGGCAGTACCCACCACGAGTTGCTGCTGATCCAGGTGGGGGAGGCCGCAGGCCCGTTGCAGGGAAAGCGCATCGGACTCTATCACGTCGGCTGGAAAATCGGGGATTCGATAGCTGCCCTGCAGGCAGTTTACAGTAAGCTTGGTGAACTGGGTTATCCCGTTGACGGGCTGTCGGACCACACCATCAGCCAGAGTATTTATCTGCGGGATCCCGATGGTAATGAAATCGAATTGTATGTAGATAACCCCGATTACGACTGGCGCAATGACCGTGGCTGGATGGATGCGCCGGTCAGGCCACTGAAACTCGAAACTGGTCCCGCGGCGAATCCGGAAGGAGGATAACGGCATGAGTGGAGTCACCCCCTATATCAGCATGAACAAGATCGCTGCGCGCCTCGACGAGCTGGATACCTATGAGTCAGTCACAGAGGCCCTGGATGAAGTCGAGTATCTGTTCGAGGTGATTCCTCCCGAACTGCAGGAACCTGCGGAAACCCTGATTGCCCTGCTCAGGGAAAAACTCAAAGCGCTGCAGTGAGCCACTGGCCGCACTGCCGGGTATTATCGCAGTCGCGGCTGGTTCTTTGCGCACCAGGCTGCCTTCCCGTATTGCCCGCCACTGCAGAATTCCCCGCCAGACTGCCGGTCGCCAAAAAAACTGGCGCAGGTGCCGGAATCCTTGTCAACGAGTAACCCGGAAATCGCGGGGTGACCGGCACAGGTGTCATTCCGGGATGCCTTTATCTGCGGACTCAAACCGGGTTTTGCCGGTTCCGGCGGACCTGCCGGCCAGACCAGCATGATGCACCCGGAGAGCGGCGAAAAACGCCGCTGGATTTCCGGGCAGCGCCGCTGTATATCCTGATTGCCCTCAACTGGATTTTCCTGGCTTATGACGATGTCCCGCTGGTGGCAGGCATCAGGTACGGTCTCAAACCCGCTGAAACCGCAATCGTTGTGTTCGCGGCATATCGCCCCGGCTGTGCAGGTTCCCGGGTTGCTTGCTTCTGTTGGTTGTATGAATAACAGGGAACGGCGCTGAGTTGTCCAGGATTCGTCAGTCGATGCACACCGAGTCGATGATCGCGGCATACAGGCGCGCAGCATCGCAGGTCTCGCGTATCGATACGTGCTCATGGCGGGTGTGTGCGACTTCCAGGCGGCCGGGACCGCAGATCAGCGGGATCGATCCTTTCTGATGAAACAGGCTGCCGTCGGAGTGCGAGCGAAACGCCGTGGGTGACCAGTCCAGCCCCGTTGCCTGGAACGCGCGGTTTACCGCGCCCAGCTGTGGGTCGTCCATCGGGTTGGTGTACCCGGTTGCCCAGTAGAGCTGTTCAAACTGCAGTTCACAGCG
>JASFOC010000088.1:0-7960 GCA_050116715.1 Gammaproteobacteria bacterium | reverse complement strand
AACGTATAGAGGCCATATCTTCCCCGAAGGCCTGCAGTCGCTTGCGTATCCAGCGCGGTATCTCGGCGCCGCAGGCATCGGAAAACCGGGCCAGTTGGTGGAAGTTCGTGATCGGCATGATGCCGGGTACCACCGGGATATCAACCGCATTCTTCTCGCAACTGTCGATAAAGCTGAAGTAGGCATCCGGGTTGTAGAAGTACTGGGTTATGGCGCCGTTCGCCCCTGCCGCGACCTTGCGTTTGAAATTCGCGAGGTCGCGAGCCGGGCTGCTCGCCTGGGGATGGAATTCCGGGTATGCGGCCACCTCGATATGAAAGTGGTTTCCGGTTTCCCTGCGGATGAACTCGACAAGTTCATTGGCATGGCGGAATTCCCCGGCCTCGACCATACCCGAGGGCATGTCGCCGCGCAGTGCCACAATCCGGTTGATGCCTGCATCGATATAACCAGTCAGCAGCTGGCGGATGTTGTCCTGTGTTGAGCCGATGCAGGACAGGTGTGGTGCGGCATCAATTCCCGATGTCGCGCGTATATCAATGATGGTTTCGTAGGTCCGGTCGCGGGTGGAACCGCCGGCGCCGAATGTCACCGAGAAAAAGCGCGGATTCAGTTCTGCCAGCAACTGGCTGGTTGCTTCCAGCTTGGAAATTCCATCAGCCGTCTTGGGTGGAAAGAATTCGAAACTGAACGCGCGTTGGTATTTTTTCTGTGATTCCATGTCTTGTCAGTTGTTCACGATGTGAACGCCCCGCATACCGGAGGTACCGGTATGCGGGCGCTGCTGGTCGGGCCAGTGTGGTTGCCTGGTCAGGGGCAGGTGAGGCGCAAGCGCCCGGCCCCGGCTAGTAGCGGTAGTAATCCGGCTTGTAGGGACCTTCCATCGGCACCTTGATGTAATCGGCCTGTTCCCGGGTGAGCCGGGTGAGGTGTGCGCCTATCTTTTCAAGGTGCAGGCGTGCCACCTTCTCGTCAAGATGCTTGGGCAGGACGTATACCCTGTTCTCGTACTTGTCAGGGTTGTTCCACAGCTCGATCTGGGCAATGACCTGGTTGGTGAAGGATGCGGACATAACGAAGCTCGGGTGGCCGGTTGCGCAGCCGAGGTTTACCAGCCGCCCCTCTGCCAGCACGGTAATACGCTTGCCGTCCGGGAAGATCACATGATCCACCTGTGGCTTGACGTTGTCCCAGGGATACTGGCGCAGGCCGGCGATATCGATCTCCGAGTCAAAGTGCCCGATGTTGCAGACAATGGCCTCGTTTTTCATCGCCCGCATGTGATCGTGGGTAATGACGGAAACATTGCCTGTCGCAGTAACGAAAATATCGCCACTGCCGGCGGCCTCGTCCATGGTGACGACGCGATAGCCTTCCATGGCCGCCTGCAGTGCGCAGATCGGGTCGATTTCCGTAACCCAGACCGTTGCGCCGAGCCCGCGCAGGGATTGCGCGCAGCCCTTGCCTACATCACCGTAGCCTAGTACCACACAGATCTTGCCGGCAATCATGACGTCAGTGGCGCGCTTGATGCCGTCGACCAGTGATTCGCGGCAACCGTACAGGTTGTCGAACTTGCTCTTGGTAACCGAGTCATTGACGTTGAAGGCCGGCACCTTGAGCTCGCCATGCTCCATCATCTCGTAGAGGCGGTGCACGCCTGTGGTGGTTTCCTCGGACAGGCCTTTCACGTCCTGCAGCAGTTCCGGGTACTTTTCATGCATCACCTGGGTCAGGTCGCCGCCGTCATCCAGGATCATGTTCGGTCGCCAGCCATTGGGACCGAAGATGGTCTGTTCGATGCACCACCAGAACTCATCCTCGGTTTCGCCTTTCCAGGCAAAAACCGGGATTCCGTTTGCGGCCACACCGGCTGCTGCCTGGTCCTGGGTCGAGAAAATGTTGCAGGACGACCAGCGAACTTCTGCACCGAGGTCGGTCAGTGTTTCCATCAGCACGGCAGTTTGTATCGTCATATGCAGGCAACCCGCGATGCGCGCACCCTTGAGCGGCTGCTTGCCGCGGTATTCGTCGCGCAGCGCCATCAGGCCGGGCATTTCCGTTTCGGCTATGCTGATTTCCTTGCGTCCCCAGTCAGCCAGGCCGATGTCCGCAACCTTGTAGTCAGGAGTTATGTTTTCAACGGGTTGTGTGCTCATACTGCGCCTCGTGAGTAATCTGGTTTATATCGATGTTGTTATCGGCCGGCTGCATCGCGCAGGGCGTCGGCCATGTCGGTCTTTTCCCAGGTGAAGCCACTGCCGGTGCGGCCAAAGTGACCATATGCCGCAGTTGCCTTGTAGCGCGGGCTGAGCAAGTCCAGCATCTTGACAAGACCGCGCGGACGAAGTTCAAAGTGCGCCCGGATCAGTTCTACCAGGCGGCTTTCCTCCAGTTTGCCGGTGCCAAAGGTGTTCACGCTGATGGAGGTGGGTTCGGCAACACCAATTGCATAGGAGACCTGGATTTCGCAGCGTTCAGCAAGTCCGGCAGCAACGATATTCTTCGCGACATAGCGCGCGGCATAGGCAGCGGAGCGGTCTACCTTGCTGGGATCCTTGCCGGAGAATGCACCGCCCCCATG
This sequence comes from Gammaproteobacteria bacterium, assembly GCA_050116715.1. Classification (GTDB taxonomy): domain Bacteria; phylum Pseudomonadota; class Gammaproteobacteria; order UBA9214; family UBA9214; genus UBA9214. The sequence continues at coordinate 5,376 of JASFOC010000088.1, read as the reverse complement.
GCGTGCCATACCGCCATAGGTATCCACGATGATCTTGCGGCCCGTCAGACCGCAATCACCCATGGGGCCGCCGACGACGAAGCGACCGGTGGGGTTGATATGGATATGTTCCTGCGGGCAGTGATCCAGCCACTCGGCCGGCAGTACCGGCTTGATGATTTCATCCATGACCGCTTCACGGAGTGCCTTGAGGCTGATGTCCGGATCATGCTGCGTCGAAAGCACTACCGCATCAACACCCACGGGCCGGTCATTCTCGTAGCGGAATGTGATCTGGCTCTTGGCGTCGGGCCGCAACCACGGCAGTGTCCCGTTCTTGCGCACCTCGGCCTGGCGTTTCACCAGGCGATGGGAATAGGTAATGGGGGCAGGCATCAGGACATCGGTTTCATTGCTGGCGTAACCGAACATCAGGCCCTGATCGCCGGCGCCCTGCTCGTGATCCTCGGTCTCGTCCACGCCCATGGCAATGTCCTGGGACTGCTTGCCGATGGCATTCAGGACCGCGCATGACTCCCAGTCAAAGCCGATTTCCGAACTGTTGTAGCCGATATCGCGAACGGTGTGGCGGACGATTTCCTCCAGGTCAACCCAGGCGGAGGTCGTGACCTCGCCGGCGATGATGACCATGCCGGTCTTGACCAGGGTTTCTACTGCGACGCGGGAACGCTCGTCCTGTTCCAGCAGTGCATCAAGTACCGCGTCAGAGATCTGGTCAGCAACCTTGTCGGGGTGTCCCTCGGAGACGGATTCCGAGGTAAATACTTGAAAGTTCGACATATAATGACTTTTTTGATTAAACGAACATGCAAGTCTACCTTACGATGGTGATATTTTCATCTGCCGGATGATGGCATACAGTGCATCGCTCGCAAACCTGACGGGAGTGGAGCATGGTCAGTCTGAATACGCCGGTCTGTGAATTCGGCAAGCCAGCCGTTGATTTCGCCCTTCCTGGGGTTGACGACGAAATCTGGACGCTTGATCGCTGCCGTGGACCCAAGGGGCTGCTGGTCATGTTCATCTGCAACCATTGTCCCTATGTCAAGGCAATACGCGAGCGGCTGGTGCGTGATACCCGGGAACTCCGGGATGTGGGGGTTAACAGTGTCGCCATCATGTCCAACGATCCGGGGCTGTACCCCGAAGACAGCTTCGAGAACATGCGGGTGATTGCCGCACAGTACGACTTCCCCTTTCCTTATCTACTGGATGAATCCCAGTCGGTGGCAAAGGCCTACGGTGCCGTCTGCACACCGGATTTCTTTGGTTATAACAATAACCTGGAGTTGCAGTACCGCGGGCGGCTGGATGCAAGCATGAAGCAGCCGGCCCCGGCCACAGCGGAACGCGAGTTGTTCCAGGCGATGGTTCAGGTCGCCGCTACGGGGCGGGGTCCGGAGGAGCAGGTCCCGGGCATCGGCTGCTCCATAAAATGGCGTGAGGACTAACCCGGGAATAATCCCGCGCTTCCTTGATAAGTTCTTGTTATGGAGTAATAAAGTAGGTGGCCATGCGTGGATGCCCCCTGAGCAAAGGTGGTATTGCCGTGGCCAGCATTCTGGGCGAAAATAGCGCGCCTTGTCCCTACCGATCAAGGGAAACAATCGGGCAACGGGTGTGGAATTCCCTGCAGTGCCTATGAATTTCGATGTGGCTGATGATTGCCTCGGTGCATACCAACGGCGCCGGTGGCATTTTTTTATCACCGGAAACAGCAGACATCCACCCGACTTCACACCGGAGTTGTGGTTGGTATCGACGGCCAGTCCATTCAACCGGACCAGTGCCCGGGACAGATTTACAGAATTCAAATCAGACAGGAGAAGAACATGGCTCAGCGTAAAGACCTAGCCAATGCGATCCGTGCACTCAGTATGGATGCAGTGCAGAAAGCAAACTCGGGTCATCCGGGCGCGCCCATGGGCATGGCCGATATTGCCGAAGTTTTGTGGAATGACAACCTGAAGCACAATCCCGGTAATCCCAAGTGGTCAGACCGCGACCGGTTTATTCTTTCCAACGGCCATGGTTCGATGCTGATCTACTCATTGCTGCATCTGACCGGCTATGACCTCAGCATCGAGGATCTCAAGCAGTTTCGCCAGTTGCATTCCAAGACGCCGGGCCATCCTGAATACGGTTATGCACCGGGTGTGGAGACGACCACGGGTCCGCTGGGTCAGGGCATCACAAATGCAGTGGGTATGGCAATCGCAGAAAGAGCGCTGGCCGCTGAATTCAATCGTGACGGCCACGAGATCGTGGACCATAACACCTACGTATTCCTGGGAGACGGCTGCCTGATGGAAGGCATCTCGCACGAGGCCTGTTCACTGGCAGGAACCCTGGGTCTGGGCAAGCTGATTGCGTTCTGGGATGACAACGGAATTTCCATCGATGGTCACGTCGAGGGCTGGTTCACCGATGATACACCCGGGCGATTCGAGTCCTATGGCTGGCACGTGGTTGCGGGTGTCGACGGCCACGATCCGGTTGCCATCCAGAAGGCAATCGATGCGGCGAAAGCGGAAACCGGCAAACCGTCGATGATCTGCTGCAAGACGACTATCGGCTTTGGTTCACCCAACAAGGCCGGGTCGCACAGTTGCCATGGTGCGCCCCTGGGGGAAGAGGAGGTTGCCCTGACACGCAAGGAACTGGGCTGGAATCACGAACCTTTCGTTATTCCCGGCGATATCCAGGCTGGCTGGGATGCAAGGGAGCGTGGTGCTTCTGCCGAGCAGGACTGGAACGAGAAGTTCGCCGCCTACGCGGCTGCCTATCCGGAAATGGCCGCCGAGTACCAGCGCCGCATGGCTGGCGAGCTGCCGGCCGACTGGGCCAGCAAGTCGGCTGAATTCGTTGCAGCAACCGACGCGAAGGGTGAATCACTGGCTACGCGCCAGGCATCCCTCAAGGCTATCGAGGGCTATGCCCCGCTGCTTCCCGAGATATTCGGTGGTTCCGCAGACCTTGGTTGTTCGAACCTGACGGAATGGTCCGGGTACAAGCCGATGCGTGCTGACAAACCGGACAGCAATTATGTCAATTACGGTGTACGTGAATTCGGCATGTCGGCCATCGTGAACGGTCTGGCCCTGCATGGCGGTTTTATTCCATTTGGCGCTACTTTCCTGATGTTCTCCGAGTACGCGCGCAATGCACTTCGCATGGCCGCCCTGATGAAGATCCAGAGCATCTTCGTGTTCACTCATGACTCTATCGGTCTGGGCGAGGATGGCCCTACCCACCAGGCCATCGAACAGATTCCGACCCTGCGCATGATCCCCGGCATGAGTGTCTGGCGTCCCTGCGACACGGTCGAGAGCGCGGTATGCTGGAAAGATGCCATCGAGCGCCGTGACGGACCTTCCTGCCTGATCTTCAGCCGGCAGGGATTGCCGCACCAGACACGTAGCAGCGAGCAGATTGCCGGTATCAGCAAGGGCGGTTACATCCTGAAGGATTGTGATGGCACGCCGGAGGCGATCATTATCGCAACCGGTTCGGAAGTTGCACTGGCCATGGGTGCTGCAGAGGAACTGGCGGACAGGAAGGTACGCGTGGTTTCCATGCCGTCGACTACAGTCTTCGATGCACAGGATGAGGCCTATCGCGAATCTGTGCTGCCATCCGGTGTCACTGCCCGTGTCGCTGTCGAGGCAGCGGTCACAGACGGCTGGTACAAGTATGTCGGTATGAACGGCAAGGTCATCGGTATCGATCGCTTTGGCGAGTCCGCACCGGCCGGCCTGCTGTTCAAGGAATTCGGCTTCACGGTTGAGAATGTCGTGAAGGCTGTCAACAGCGTTATTTAATCCATTTGTTTCGCCCCGCTCGCGGGGCGAAATTACCTTTACATATATAAACACGCAGGAGAGCGAATATGACTATTAAAGTCGGTATCAATGGCTTTGGACGTATCGGGCGCATGGCATTCCGTGCCATCGCCAAGGATTTTTCGGATATCGAGGTTGTTGGCATCAACGACCTGCTGGACGCTGACTATCTGGCCTACATGCTGAAGTACGATTCAGTTCACGGTAACTTCAACGGCGATGTTTCCGTCGACGGCAACAACCTGATCGTCAATGGCAAGACCATCCGCCTGACTGCCGAGCGTGACCCGGCCAACCTGGCATGGAGTGACATCGGTGCCGACCTGGTGATCGAGTGTACCGGATTCTTCCTGACCGAGGAGACCTGCCAGAAGCATATCGATGCCGGTGCCAAGAAGGTCGTGCAGAGTGCCCCGTCCAAGGACGGCACCCCGATGTTCGTCTATGGCGTGAACCACAATACCTATGCCGGCCAGGCTATCGTCTCCGCCGCTTCCTGCACTACCAACTGCCTTGCGCCTGTCGCCAAGGTGCTGAACGACAAGTGGGGCATCAAGCGTGGCCTGATGACAACCGTGCATGCTGCAACTGCCACGCAGAAGACAGTTGACGGCCCGTCCCAGAAGGACTGGCGCGGTGGTCGCGGTATCCTGGAAAACATCATTCCGTCCTCCACCGGTGCAGCCAAGGCCGTGGGCGTGGTGCTGCCGGAACTGAACGGCAAGCTGACTGGTATGGCCTTCCGCGTGCCGACTTCGGACGTTTCGGTTGTCGACCTGACTGTCGAACTCAACAAGGATGCTTCCTACGATGACATCTGCGCTGCCATGAAGGCTGCTTCTGAGTCGGGTGACCTGGCCGGCGTTCTGGATTACACCGAGGACAAGGTGGTTTCCACTGATTTCCGCGGTCGTACCACGCCTTCCATCTTCGATGCCGGCGCCGGTATCGCACTCGATGGCACCTTCATCAAGGTGGTTGCCTGGTATGACAACGAGTATGGCTATACCTGCAACATGCTGCGTATGGTCCAGCACGTTTCCAGGTAATTTGTAACAACCGGCTTCCGGATGCCGCTGCCTGCAAACTTCAGGTGGTGGCATCCGGGGACGGGTGTTTCCAGAGCCATGAGCTGAACCCCTGGTTTCACCTGATGGCTTTTTAATCTCCAGGAGTTACTGAATATGTCATTTATCAAGCTGACCGACCTAGATCTCGCAGGCAAACGCGTGCTGATTCGCGCTGACCTTAACGTGCCGGTAAAGGATGGCAAGGTGACATCCGATGCGCGTATCACTGCGTCAATGCCAACCGTTGAACATTGCGCCAAAGCCGGCGCCAAGGTCATGGTGATGTCGCACCGCGGTCGTCCGCAGGAAGGCCAGGTGGACGAGGAAAACTCGATGCAGCCGATTGCCGAGGACATGTCGGCGAAGCTGGGCAAGCCGGTCCGCCTGATCAAGGATTACCTGGAAACAGCACCGCAGATTGCCGACGGCGAGGTGGTACTGTTCGAGAACGTGCGCTTCAACGC
>JASFOC010000087.1:0-8025 GCA_050116715.1 Gammaproteobacteria bacterium | reverse complement strand
AACAAAAAGTCCGATTAATGGGTGTATTGTCATCGCATTTAACCTGAAACCCAGCATGCCGCCCTGGTATAACTCAAGAATAACGGGATGAGACAGGTATATTGTGAAACTCGCCGAGGCAATCCAGATGGTGATCCTGGAAAAACCCGGAACCCTTTCATTGAATTTAGCGTAATCAAGCGACTTGAGCAGAAGAAAAACGGCAATAGACATTAAAAACACATTCGGAGAGCTATTGCCAAAAAGCAAGCCATCAAAGACACCGCCATTCCTGGTAGTAAGAACATACGAGCCAACGGCTGTAAAGGCTGTCAATGCGACAACGAGCACCAGTGCCCAGCGCATCTGCCGCCGGCCAAGCCGGTGGCCCCTTAGCATATGACCCAGAAGATAATAACCCAGGCATTGAAAGACAGGACGATTGATCCCTGATTCCAGGTTGAGGTAGCGATCGATAACCGGTAGCAAACTCGCAAAGACGAACCATAGCACCAAAAAGTATATCTGATTACGCCTGCTGGAGAACCTGACATAAATTCTGAGTACAGGTGTCAGCAGGTATAAACCGATGATCATGTAGATGAACCATAAATGTGTGTATACCGGACCCAGAATAATTTCCTTTACAGCATGCTCTGGCGTTATGGATTCTGCGTGGTAGATCATCCGCCATGCCAGGTAAATCATGGCCCAGCCAAGAAAAGGCAGTGCAATCCTGCTGAGACGGTTTTTGAAGAAAGCTACGGTGCCTTGTTGCCTTGCCGGATCAAGCAGGAACATGCCGCTGATCATCACGAACAGTGGCACTGCTGGCCGCGAGAACGAGTCAATTATGTTCATGATCCACCAGGCGGATGGATCAATTATTTCGAACTGAACGACGAAGGTCCCGGATACGTGCAGCAAAACGACGAGGATGATTGCATAGGTCCTGATGGCATCGGCAAAGAACAGCCGGCTGCTTTCCCTGATTTCATCGCGTCCACTCATTTTGTCACAGAATTATGCTGATGCTAAGCAGTAGCACCCACGCCTTCACGCGCTGAAAAGTCATGCTGTTTACGGGTGAAATAGGGTTTCTCGGTGAGAAGAAATAGCACAGTGGAAAAAACAACGGCGAGCAGCAAGGCCAACCCGAATGTGAAGACGAGATAAGCTGTCATCCCGAGTTCCATAAAATATTTCGCAAGATGACCCATTACCAGTTCAATCGCCAATCCATGCAGGAGGTAGAACGAGTATGAGATATTGCCCAGATAACGAAACCACCTGAGCATGAATATACGGTTAAGGAGGCCGTTTCCGTACAAGACTTTGAGTACAAGCAGAAATGAAGTCACAAGAAATACAGGAATGAATTTCTGATAACTCAACAGGAAGGAAAACCATGCGGTCGATGCCAGGTAACAGACGATGACCAAACTGTCCGGTATCCGCAGGGCAAGCCCTGCCAGCTGCTTGGGCCTAAGGCTAGCCATCAGGGCACCGCCGAAGAACATCATAAAGCGGATAAGGTATGGATTGATGTTCATTGCTACGTAGATAAACAGAATCCCGAAGCCTATTACATGCCATGGCCCCAGGCTTCTTTTATGGCCAGGTAGTAACAGAATCGCTGGAAACAGAAGGTAAAAAACAAACTCGTAAAAGAGTGACCATGTCACAGCATTGTACGGCGTGATTCCAAGAGCCGGTATTGCATTGAGAAACATCAAGTTACCCAGAAGCTGGGTAAGGTCAAACGGGTAGGCATGGTGTATCGGGATGCGTACACAGGCCCATACAAACAGGCTTGCCAGGAATGTCGGGTATATGCGCAGCAGACGCCGCTTGACAAAAACCGGATAGGAAAAACCGCTGCGACTGACAATCCGGTAGATAAGAAAGCCACTTAAAAAAAAGAAAAGATCGACGCCATAGTGCGAGGCAAAAAGATAAAATACCGCGCCGGTTACTGGATCCTGCACGCTGCCGAGAGTCTGTGTATTGAGGTCGATGCCAAGAATGCTGCGTGAAAAGGTATCGAAATAATGAACAATAAAGATTAGCAGGGCGGCATAGGCACGCAAGCCCTCCATCGCCGGGAAGCGATCGGTTGCGTTTGGTAGTGTGTAGATTCGATCTATAAACTGTTTCATGAATTCGGCTGTTCCTGCAAATATGATATGGCGCAGTCTTGCGGTTTTGACAGGAATTCATCAAGTGTCGCGCTTTACGTCTCCAATGAGTGCAGGACAAACGGCTGGGAACTCAGCTGGCCTTGCGCTCTGTTTCAACAAGGTGCACTAGTGCATTTGTGGCGTATTTTTCTTCAATGGTCTGGTCAGCGATTTGCAGGGTCATTACCAGCTTCATATCCTGTAGTGTCTCTTTAAAGCCAATAAATTTCGAGATGGCATACCACAGGATACTTGCATTGACGGCCGCGAATGTCGCATGAGCTGTACGCCCAGCATCCAGGTCCGTCAACAGGCTGATCAGGCAATAGAGCATGCAACCGTACACGGCTACTAAGTAAAGCAGGGGTATGGCCGTTCGGTCCGCGATCTTTGGTGTCCTGCTGAATGCCGTGCGTTTCCCTGTGATTATCTGTTGCAGTGACTTGAAAACACCACCCAGATTGACAGGCACGAGTAACAGGTTCAGCGCGTAGACCCTGAATACATCACTATAGTGATAACCGTTATGTATCAGGTCACGGGTATAGAGCATGAAGTACGGCAATGTGGCTAGAGGAAGCCATAAGGTGCGCATGGCTTCATCAAATGGCCACAGCAGAAGAACCATGAATCCTAGATTGACGCCCGCAAGAGACGTAAGGTAATGGCCACCCAGAAATCCATGCGTCAACCTGCACGGGATATGGTCCCGGCGCATGATATAGCGAATAAACTTCGGCAGGATCACAAGCCCTCCATTGGCCCAGCGTCGCCGCTGAATGAGCAGGGAGCCGAAATCAGGCGGCGTTGCGCTGTAGGCCAGGCGTTCAGGGTAGTTATACAATCGCCAGCCTTTGTCAACCAGGTCTACGCTCGACTCGGTATCCTCGATCACAGTGCGGTCCTGAATGAATTTCAAGATTGTGTGCCCGCGTTCGATTTCCTCGGAGGCGATATCCTGAAGTGCACGCTTGCGAATAAGTGCATTGGCACCAACCCAGAATGTAGCGTTGAAGCTTGAGAAACCCTGATGAATTAGATACTGGATATCGGTTGTTGCGCCGGCAATTCGTTCGAGTTCGCTCGGTGCGCCATAAAAGGCACTGTATGGTGTTTGAACAACAGCCAACTGCTGATGACCAGATTCCTCCGCAACAGATACTAGACGCAATGCGTAGTCATTCATCAACAAACTGTCTGCATCCAGAGTAATCACATAATCTGCATCGGGGATATGACGACCACTGGCAGCATTGTCGGTGATTGCGAGGTGCAGACCATCCGGGCATTCTTCCTCGGTAACATAGTGGCCCATAAGGCCCAGATAGCTATTAAGGTTCATTGCCTTGTTCGGTTCGTGGGACAGGTTCACGTAGCACTTTCGCTGAAAGCAGGAAATTTCGACCTGAAACAGACGGCTCAGGCGGGTGTATTCCCTGTGCAGGCGCCTTGTGCAGCCCCCGGCAGATGACGTTACTGCAAGACGTGCCAGTTCTGCAGCGCGGATTTCAAAATCCCGGGCCGGGCGGGCGAGTATTTCCTGTATAAACCAACGGTCTTCGTGGTTATCTGCCGGGTAGTCTGATGCGAAACACTTCAGCCATGCCGCCGCCTCATTGTATAACGCTGAGAGTTGCCTGTACTCTGCATCAGGATCGATTTTTCCGGATGCACTTCGTTTGATGAAACGGTTATTTGCGTCGCGCATCAGACTGCTGGGGCCATCAAGCAGTGCCTTGATGGTCTTTGGCAATGCCTGCGTTTGCAAGAGTAATTCCTGGTCTGCCGGACTGTCCGGTTCGGCAGGATTGTCAATCAGTAATATTACCTGTTTGGCAGGATAATCGAGCAGTGCGGCCGAAAGGAGCGTCCTGGTGATGACCTTGGGATCTTCCCTGTAGGAAGGGACAAGGACTGCCAACGATGGTGCTTTCTCCTCATAGAGGGATTCAAGCCTCTCTCGTGTTGACGGGCAATGCGACTGCAGCCGTTTCAGGCGACCCAGCCGCGTCAAATGATATACAAAGCTGCCGGCGAGCAGGAAGAGGATTATTCCAATGAAACCACTTTGGATGAAACCGCCGGTATAATTGCCGTGCGAGAATCTTTCGACCAGGATACTGAACATGTCCCACCCAAGAAGGATGCAAGCCAGTATTGTTACTGCCAGTGATATCGCAGTAAGACGATATTCTTTATAATGATTTATAGGCGTATTCGTTGAAGGCATGATCATAATTATTTTTCCTGCATCCTGCGCATAATTATCTATATGACGAACCTCATGGATAATTTATGCATACAGGATTGGCGATACCAAAGGCTGTTAAGCCGTGTTGCCTCTGTAAAGCAATCACCTGTAGGCCGGTTTCTCTAGTCTCTTGTTATTTATATCGAATGAAACCATCTCGCGGCTATTGTCCTTTGGGTCAATAACTTGCAAGGCTCGCTTGTACTGAACTGAACACTACGGGTTTCGCGGCTGGCAGGAGTCGGGCCTTGCTGAATGTTATTGGTAACCGCGTTTATGTCCGGCTTGTGCGCCGTCAGCCCCGATTGGCCTGAATTGGCCGGTTTTCCAGGAGGCTGTATTGGCTGATCGGTACTCCTGAAGGCGAGACGGTGGTGCCAGGAAAATCCAGTAAACCTGTTACAGAAACGACACTTCGCAATATCTGTCTTTCCAACAGGCGATGTTATTCAACTGAAGAGATGCTCCGTATTGTTCTGGAAGGTTTGCGTCGCGTGGACAGTCATTCAGAGCGGTGCCACCCCGAGGGGCTCGTTTCAAGTGTATATAACCGCTGATCCATGGAGGTCATAGAGGCCGGCAACGGTGGTTGCCATTGCTGATATCTGGTACGTTCGTACAATAAACCAATTCGTTTGATACAGATAATATAAACCAATAACCTGGCGTCAGTACGCCGCTGTCGATGTAAATATTTTCGAGATCGGTTACGCAAGTTGCACTGCAATAGTTCGATGTATGGCTTTGATTGAGTGATTCCAATAAAAACATTTCAGGCAATCTGCGCATGCTTGCTATTGATTGCAGCCATTTCAGTCCATGCAGTCGGCACGGAAGACACAAATAACTGTCGTAATTCATCGGGGAACTACTGTGAGCGTGCAGGATCCTGTGCTATCCAGGGTTCAGACTGGTATCAATACGTAACCATAGACAGGAGCGGTATCTTTGATACCCAGGGCTGGCCCGGACTGTGCGACATGGTGCATGTGAGCCTTGTGCAGGGAGCATGTTCACCGCCAGCTGCCCAAGTGGATGTGATCGCCTATCTTGACAATACAACGTTTGCCGAAATTCCGGGCATAACCGGCGTATTGGTATGTAATGCACCCATCGAAAATCACGGTGACCTGGCGCCATGGAATGCTCCGGATGGACAGATCAACGGGGCTGATGTATTCATTGCAACTCAGTTGGTGCTGGGCCTACGTACTGCTGGTGCAATGCAGTTGACGCGCGGCGACATGAACCTGGATGGTGTGATCGATCTTGCCGATCTGCTGCTGCTACAGCAGGCTGCGTTACCGTAGGCGACAGCTCATTTTTACACATGGGAGGCGATGCTTGCGGACCGTTTCCGTGTCCTCGTGCTTTCCTCCTCGAGTCGGCCGCTACGCAGATTTCGTCACTGGCGCACTCCTGTGCCCCACACCCGGGAATTCCGATTCTTTTATCCCAAAGCCATGGCGCCAGGAATTATCCGAGCGGTGGCGGAGCGCCTGGACACTAACCCGCAGGTTGCATGAGGGCGTGTAATTTTCTCGTATTTCAGTTGGGCCTCGGATTTGAACTGGCGACTATCATGCCTGTGGGTGTGTTCTGCGCGGATTTGAGTGTCTTGACGTACCGAGTGTATGCAAATGCTCTGCTGGACAGATGTCAGGCAACGGTTCCCCCCACATATCGTGAAACGCGGTTGTTCCGCATTCAGTCCGGCTGCGACGCCGAGGAACAGTGCCTGATGATGGCAGGTACTGGATAACAGTGCAGCGGACATGCTGTGTACTGCGCAAGATCGCAGCGCCGATGTTGCGCGGCTTCAACGCAAGCTACCCACACAGGCATGAGCCAGTTCCGTGCACATCAAAACCAGGTGACGGATGGTCTCAAGCAGGCAATAAGCCGGTGACAGTGGCGGCAGCCGGGCTCGTAGATGGTACGGCAGGCAACAGAGTGGACTGGCTCAGATTCCCGGGTATGACTGGCAGCAGGGCATGCGGTTAACTGCTATCTGTCAACGTTGCATGCCACGGGCCTCATTGAGACCCGGTTATTCCCTGGCAGCAACTGCACCGGTGTTTGCATCAACCGCCGTTGGGAAGCCGGTTATCCGGACGCACCGGAATATCCGGGCTATTTCCCGCATGACTGGTAATCGCCGTGTCTGGTTTCTATACTAGAACGTCAAGAATCAGACGCCTGTGGAGTGGATGCACCGCGGGAAACAATAATGAAAACATAATAAAGGCAAGCATTGTGGCTACTTTCGGGCATTACCGGCGCAGGGCAATGGCTGGTATCAACAGATTATTCGGCCGTGAAGCCGGTCTGCGTTCGCAACTGGTCCAATCAGAGCAGCAGATTCTTGCCCTTGAGAGCAACCTGCAAGCCCTTAGCGCCAGGCAGGAACATATCCGGGCAGAAGAGGCGCGGAACAGGTCGGAGTTGCTGCGCAGAATCGATGGCCTGGAACACGACTGCAGGGAGGAAGACATTTCCCGTGCCAACCAGGCTGCCCGCCTGACCGAGTGCGAGCAGCGGATTGCCGAGCTGGAAACCGGTTGCAACCAGGACCGGGAAACTGTTGTGGCACTCAAGGCAGATTTGGCGGAAACCGCGCATCGGCTGGAGACCAGGAATCAGCAGATCAAGTTTCTGCAGGACTCTGCGCGTGACCAGCTCAAGGCATTCAGGACCGAGCTTGCCGAAACCAGCAGCCGGCTGGAGTCGCGTGATAACGAAACCCGCCATCGACTGGACCAGGGGCAGCAGTCGCTTTTATCGCTTGAGGGATCACTGGAGGAGGCGCTGGGGCGCATCGATGCAACAGACAGGGAAATTACCGCGCTGCATCAGGAGACCGCGGAACAGAATTTGCGGATCGAGACTTTCCTCGACAGTGCAATAGCGCAACTTGAGGTGGCGGGTAACCGTGCCGAGTTACTCGAAAAGCGATTGCAGACCGAGGTCGAGCTGAAGGACAAGAAATTACAGCAGTTAAATTTTCAATTGAAGCAACAGAAAAGGCAGCTCATCATGATTGTTGTTGGCGTGGCAACCGCGCTGGGACTGCTGGTCACTGTAGCCATGCTGCGCTGAAAACCGAATCAGACTTTACTGCAGCCTCGATACTGATGATGCCTGTGCATCCCGCCATTGCGTGTTCGCGGTCCAGGCAACAGTCTGGCCTGTTTGGGTAAGTCTGATCAAATCGGAACGACTACACCCCGGTGCCTGTTAATTCGTGCTGCCAGGCTTACTGGCCTGCCCCCGTGTCCGGGGGCAGGCCCTTCAGTGCCGTTCAGAGTTTTTCCAGGAACTCATCAGGCATATCAGTCGCCAGTTCCAGTGCACCATCTGCACCTGCGTAGAGCGGGTCACCGATGCAGGTAAATGTGCAGGGCTCGAATTGCTTGGTGGCTTCGGTAAGGTAGTTTTCCAGCCCGCTAAGCTGACTGCCGCCCCCGGCAATAATGATGTTCTTGCGTACGCTCTCCTGAAATTCAGGATCAAATCCGCCGATCAGGTCGATAACAGTCTCTACAATCGCGGGCATGGTGCTTTCGCAGGCCCTGCGCATTTCCTCTGTAATATCAAATTCTGTAAATTTGCCGT
>JASFOC010000086.1:0-8062 GCA_050116715.1 Gammaproteobacteria bacterium | reverse complement strand
TTTGCCAGCATGGGCATCGCGGTACCCGGCGCCATCGCTGCAAAGCTGGTCTATCCGGAGCGCAAGGTGGTCGCGGTCACGGGGGATGCCGGATTCATGATGAATTCCCAGGAAATCGAGACGGCCATCCGCTGCAAGACACCGATTGTGGTACTGATCTGGAACGACTGCAGTTACGGTCTGATAGAGTGGAAGCAGATGAACCATTACCGGCGCACCTCAAACGTCAAATTCAGCAACCCGGACTTCGTGCAATACGCGCGATCCTTCGGTGCGCAGGGTTACCGGGTGGAGAGCAGTGCCGATTTACCGGCTATACTTGACGAGGCGCTTGCCAGTGATACGGTGAGCATCATCGATTGCCCGGTGGATTACCGGGAAAACATTAAACTGACAGAGCAAATGGGAACACTGGTATGTCCGACCTGACCATGCCCGTAATGGAGCAGATGGACAGCGGTCAGCGTCACGCCAGCGTGGAATCCTGCATGGGACAAAAAATCCGGCTACTGAGTTACAACATCCAGGCAGGCATCAGTACCGCCCGTTATCGCCACTACATCACGCACAGCTGGAAACACGTACTGCCGCACGCACAGCGTTTCAGCAACCTCGACCGTATCGGGCAGCTGGTAAAGGAATACGACATCGTTGGCCTGCAGGAGCTGGATGCCGGCAGCCTGCGCAGCGGCTACGTGAACCTGACGGAATACCTGAGTGAAAAATCCGGGCTGCCATTCTGGTACGACCAGACCAACCGGCGCATCGGGCGCATCGCACGTCACAGTACCGGCCTGCTGAGCCGTTTTCACCCCACCGAGATTGTCGAACACCGCTTGCCGGGGCGTATCCCCGGGCGCGGTGCCCTGCTGATCCGCTACGGCACGAAGCATGATTCGCTGGTGGTAATGATTCTGCATATGGCACTGGGGCGGCGCGCACGGCTAAGGCAGTTCGACTACATCAGCGAGATCGTCAACGAGTATCGCCATGTGATCCTGATGGGCGACCTGAACTGTCCCTCTGAAAGCGTCGAGATGGACTACCTCATCAACCGTACCCTGATGAGCGAACCCATCCACGAAATGCACACCTTCCCGAGCTGGCGCCCGCAACGCAATATCGATCACATCCTGGTGACGCCGACGCTGCAGGTGGACAATGTCAGGGTGCTGAATTACTCGCTCTCCGACCACCTTCCCATCGAGATGGAAATCACCCTTCCCGAATCCGTACGGCTGGGCGGCTAGCGCGGTCGTTGCAGGTTGCCTACCGGCAGGCCTGCAGCAGCAGGTGACATGTCCGGTGCATTCCGGTTATTCAGCATCAATTCAGCTTGATTGCGTATGTTTGCTCCACTGGTTAATACAGGAACATACTGTCATGGAACAAGTTGAAGTCAGGGTCTGGGATCCGTTTGTACGGATTTTTCACTGGTCGCTGGTGCTGACCTTTACGGTTGCCTATCTCAGCGGCGAGGAGTTCGAGGTACTGCACAACAACGCCGGCTATGCCGTGCTGGGCCTGGTGCTGCTGCGCATTGTCTGGGGCTTTGTCGGTACCACGCACGCGCGCTTTCGTGATTTCGTCTATCCACCCGGCGTGGTGAAGGGCTTTCTGCAGGATACCTTCAGGCGGCGTGCACGGCGCTACCTGGGCCATAATCCCGCGGGCGGCGCGATGGTTATCGTGATGCTGCTGAGCCTGGTCATTACGACCCTGACCGGAATCGCCTATTACGGGATAGCGGACAGTGCCGGGCCGCTGGCCATGCTCGCGGGTTCTCCCGAATGGTCAAAAGAGATGCTGGAGGAAGTGCACGAGTTTTTCGCCAATTTGATGGTGTTTCTGGTGGTGGTACACATCATCGGTGTGATCCTGGAAGGCCGGCTGCACCGGGAAAACCTGGTCAAGTCCATGTTGAACGGCTGCAAGCGGGCCTGAATGTGATGAACAGGGAGCGCTTTATGAATATCAGGATTATTGTCTTCAGCGTCATTGCGCTGGCAGGGACCGCCGGCCTGCTGGTAACCGGGCTGAGTGGTACCGGGAATGGAGCGCGTGAGCATGACGAGGAGCAGGACGAGCATGAAGCCCGCGAGCATGCAACGGTTCGCAGTCTGGCCGGGCCGGGTGATATCCTGTCGCTGGAGCAGATACTGCAAAATGCCCGGCAGCTGCATGCCGGCCGGGCGCTGGAGACCGAGCTGGAAGCGGGTCGTGACGGGATGGTTTACGAAGTGGAAATACTTGATGCCAATGGCGAGGTGTGGGAAATGAAGTTCGATGCCCGCAGTGGTGAATTGCTCGGGGAAGAACAGGAAGAGTGAGTTGCGCCTGCTGCTAGCCGAGGATGATCCGGATCTCAGCCTGCGCCTGAAACGCTACCTGGGCAAGCAGGGCTTTGCCGTTGACGCCGTACACAACGGTGTGGATGCCGAGTTCAATGGTCGCGAAATGCCCTACGATGCCATTGTGCTTGACCTTGGCCTGCCGCAGCGATCGGGACTGGAAGTCCTGGCGAACTGGCGCAAGGCGGAAGTGAAAACGCCGGTGCTCATTCTCACTGCGCGTGACTCCTGGCAGGAAAAGGTTCGTGGCCTGCAACAGGGCGCGGACGATTACCTCACCAAGCCGTTTCAGGAAGAAGAACTGCTGGCCCGCCTGCAGGCGTTGATCCGGCGTAACACGGGCACGGTGGGCAAGACGCTCACGGTGGATGGCTGGGTGCTGGATGAGGCAACCCAGTCGGTCAGCCGGGATGAGCAACACTGGGAACTGACCGGTATCGAGTTTCGCCTGCTGCGTTACTGCATGCTGCATCCCGGCCGCATCCTTTCCAAGTCACAGCTTACCGAGCATATTTACGAGCAGGATGCAGACAAGGACAGCAACGTCATCGAGGTCTATGTCAAACGGCTGCGGGAAAAACTCGGCAAGGACATCATTACCACCCGCAGGGGCCAGGGTTACGTGTTCGGCAAGGCGGTATGACTTCACTGCGGACCCGTCTCGGGCTGGGGCTGGTCACCAGCCTCGTGGTAATGATCGGGTTGCTGTGGCTGACGGTCGGCATCTCCGTGCGCACTCTCATGGAAGATCAGCTGGCGTCGCGCCTTGCCCATGATGCCGAATCCCTGCTGGGCGGCCTGAGTATCGATACAGCAGGCAATGCAAGCCTGGATGCGCGGCGGATCCAGGGGATCTACCAGCAGCCTTATTCGGGGCATTATTTCCAGGTCGACGTTGAGGGCGAGTTGCTGCGCTCGCGTTCCCTCTGGAATGCGGTATTGCCGGTTCCGCGCGTGGCGCTCGGCGAGACCCGGGTGGACTTTATTACCGGTCCGCAGCAGCAAGCGCTGCTGTTGTGGACACGCGGTTTTCGCAAGCAGGACAGGATGGTGCAAATTGCCGTGGCCGAGGAACTGGATGCCATGCTCGCGGCAATGCGGGGTTTCCGGCTGCGGCTGGCAGCCTGGTCGCTGACGCTGTTGTTCCTGCTGCTGCTGATACAGCGCTATATCGTTGTGCGTTCGCTGCGCAGTGTGTCCGCCAGTGCAGACGACGTGGTGCGGCTGGAACAGGGCGATATCAGCGCGCTGGACGAGCGCGTACCGGACGAGGTACGGCCGCTGGTGGCGGCGATCAACAAGTTGCTGCAGCGGCAGCAGCGGCGCCTGCTGCGTTCACGCGAGGCGCTGGGCAACCTGGCGCACGGCATCAAGACGCCGCTGACCGTTTTGCTGCAGCTCGGCAGCGAAAAAATTCCGGCAGACGATGTGGAAGCGCATGTGCAGTTGCAGCGCTATAGCCGCCAGATCAATGCACAGGTGGATCAGTCGCTGCGCCGCGCCCGCCTGGCCGGGGACAGCCTCGGCGCGAGCCATTTCGACCTGCGCACGGACCTGCCGCCGCTGGTCGACACGCTGAATCGGCTGCATCGTGACAAGTCGATTGTTTTTCGGCAGCAAACCGGCAAGGTCGGTACCCTGCCCATGGAACAGCAGGACGGCATGGAACTTCTCGGAAACCTGCTGGACAATGCCTGGAAATGGGCGCGTTCCACGGTGCATTTGACGGTCGAGCACAACAGGCAATGGCGGATCCTTGTCGAGGATGACGGTCCGGGGATCGATGCGGCGGGTTTGCAGTTGCTGGCGCAGCGCGGTATGCGCCAGGATGAAAACGTTCCCGGCCACGGCATCGGCCTGTCGATTGTCAAAAGCCTGGTGGAGGAACTGGCCGGTACGCTGCACTTCCGGGCGTCGCCGTCACTGGGCGGCCTGCAGGTCTGTATCACGCTCGACATCCGCACCTAAAAAAAAGGCCGGGTATTGCATCCCGGCCAACTAGGGGGAGATAACTGTAGGACACCAGTACCAGGTTGCCGGGGATGGTCTTCCGGAATACGCAGCGGTGTCCCTGCTACAGTTGCAAACAGCCTAGCAGTCGAATCTGAACTGAAGCTGAATTTCGGGCAGCTGTTCCTTCAATATTTGCTTTGTGGCCACGGAAGAACACGGAAGGCACTATTGAGGCTTGTATTAATCGTTGACATATCCGGGCTACATTTACGTCAATCATTTATCTTATTCCCAATAATACCGGCGGCAACATTTCATTCCGTGTTCTTCCGTGGATTCCGTGGCCATAATAATCAAAATCAAGAAGTTGAACCGGCACCCGGAGCCTGTCTGCGCCTAGATGAACAAGCAGACATCGGACTTGCGCGCCACCGGCAGGAACGAGGTGGCGCCGACATAGTCCGTGACCTCGGGAATGAAGTCGCTGTTATCAAAGCCGAAAACGTCAACAGTCATCTGGCAGGCAAGCATGTGCACATCGGCCTCGAGGCACAGGCCGCGCAGTTCCTCGATAGTTGCAACACCCTTGTTCCTGAAGGTCTTTTTCATCAGGCCGGTGGCCAGCTTCTCAAACCCGGGAACACCCGCCATCAACAGGTTGGGCAGCGGCCATGAATAGTCCTGGAACCACTTCGGACCAAACGGCATTTTCATCGGCATTGCGGGGTTGCCCAGCGGGCTGACCTCGGCATCGAGATCCTTCTTCAGCAGCAACAGGCCATAGAAGGTAAAGAACATGTCCACGTCCCAGCCCAGTGCTGCGGCGGTCGAGGCCAGAATGAACGGTGGATAGGCCCAGTCCAGGGTGCCCTTGGTGGCGATGATGGACATGGATGGTGTGCGGGATGCCTCCATGTCCGCGATCCTGGCCGGCAGCAGGTCATCCAGCCGGTTGTTCAACCAGGCGTCCAGCCGGTCATGTTCCCGGGTATTTTCAGCGGTAATTGTCATTTCAGCGTCCTCCCAGGTTCAGGCTTTTTCGATCAGGAAAATGAAACAGTTGTCAGCCTCGTGGCTGGACAGCAGGCGGTTGCCGGTCTGGTTGCAGAAGGACGCCATGTCCTGTAGCGAGCCGGGATCGGTCGCGGTGACTTCCAGTACCTGACCGCCAGCCAGCCGGTTGATGGCTTTGCGGGTGCGCAGTATGGGCAGCGGGCAGTTCATGCCGCGGGCGTCGAGTCTCTCGGTTATTGCAGTCATGCAAACCTCCTTTTTAAATTGTAACGAACGGTACAATATATGTATATGCGATAATTCTAATGTGGTCAAGTTATTTTGTACTGATTGTTATAGAATCGGCTGACACTGACAAACTCCACTGCCATGGCGAGAAACCGACAATTCGATGAAGCACAGGCGCTGGGTGCCGCCATGCGGGTATTCTGGAAGAACGGTTACGAGGGAACCTCGATCCAGGACCTGGAAGATGCCATGGGACTGAAGCGCACCAGCATTTACAATGCCTTCGGCAACAAGCGTGCGTTATTCAAGCGTGTTATGGCGTTCTACAAGGCGTCGGTCATGGCAAGATTGTTTGCCGAAATGGACACTGCGCCGGATATCCGGGAAGGCGTCAGGCGCTTGCTGAACAGCGCGCTCGATATCCACTTTGACCAGGCAAACCCCGGTGGGTGTCTGGTGGTGCTGTCCGTACTGGAAGGCGGCCAGCACGACGCGCAGTCGCAGGCGTCGTTGCAACAGACCCTTCAGGACCTGCGAAGTGCACTGCAGTCACGCCTGAGCCGTGCAAGGAAGGCCGGTGAACTGTCGCCCGACCTGGATACGGCTGCGACGGCCACCACGATTGCCACCACCATGACCGGCATCATGGTCATGGGCAAGGCGAATTTTACCAGGGCAGCATTGAACAAGACGGTCAAACAGGTCGTCGGGCTGCTGGACTCGCCAGGCCGCGACAAATGACAGTGTCCACACTTGCCAGCGAGACAGGCTGCCGCCGGTTTGCGGTTATTCCTCCTCTGCGGACTGCGGCTGCAACGCAGCGCGGTGCCTGCTGAAGGCCTGTGGTTGCAGGTACTGCAGCAACTCCCTGCTGTCAGTGTTCAGGATGAGGTCCAGTCCCTTGTCAGGATAGAGCAGGTGCTTCTGTTGTGCGTTAACCTGGATGGTCTCGGCGGGTGTACCGAACCGGTCCCGCGCGATGGCCTCGTCCAGGTTGAAGCTTGGCATGAACGTGATGGCCCTGACGGGTGTGCGATAGGCCACTGGCAGGTCATCGGGATGCAGGCGATGGCGGCGAGTGCCGCCTTCCTGGAAAGCGCGCCCGCGCATCGCCGTGAGCACTTCTGCCGGGGTATCCATTACCAGGATCAGTTTGCCCGTGATGGGGCCGGCAGAATAGTGGCTGTAATAGGCCTCCAGTGTCCCGGGTTCCCCGGGTGCCGCGATGATTGCAAGCTCCATGTCGTTGCCCAGTTGCTCGATGGCTGTTGCAAGCGGGGTCTGGCCGGGTTCGATGCCGAATACCCGGGTATTTCCGTTCGGCAAAATATCTATCTGCCAGGGCAGACCGGTTACGGGTGCATCACTGGCGTGTTCGCCGTTGCCGGAAAACACCAGGCCGGCAGCGATCACGATGACGATGAGCAAGGCGAGTATGTATTTCATGTATTCCTGACTGTAGCCGGTTTGCGGCTGGAGGCTTGTGGTTGGCGCAGTATAGCGAATCACCACGGTGTGACATCTGAATCAGGTGCTTTACTTAAGTATTATCCACAATAGTCGGGCATGATATCGGCATGTTACGTTGCGCATGCCATCTGCAGCGACGAAGCACGACTCACGGTAATCTTTTGGAAATGTCCAGATCCAGGCTATTAAGCTCACCACGCTCCTTTCTGTTCTCGACCGGCGTTACCCGTCCTGCATCCGGCATCCGGCTCAACTTCAAACCCCTGGACAGCGGCGACTGCGAAACTGAACGTCTCGGCGCCGCGAATTTCTTCATGGTGATAACGGACATCAACGAGCGCAAGATCATGCTCACCTTTCACAATCAATCAGCGGTCAACTGCGCCATCTCCGATATCATCTTTGCAGATGGTGGCCTGTATTCCATATCCGTGCAGAGCGCAAGAGGTTCGCTTGAACCCGGGAAACTGGCATGCGCTATCGATGCCGCTGCAGGAGGCCGCCAGTACGGGCCGGGACCGTACCACGATTCCAGCAGCGACCGGTTCACCCGCTACGGCGCAGCTGCCACGGATAGCCTGCAGGACGCTATCAAGCCAAAGGAGTCACTGGGAATTATATTTGACCTGCAGGCCGGGGTAACGTTTTTTGATGTCATCAGTGCGCTGAGTATGGAAAAGCTGAATATCAGCCTGAAACTGGTGGATGACGCGCACGGCAGCGCTGGAATTCTCATCAATGATTCGAGTCCGGGCCTCAGTTCCGGGTAGCGGAATCCGGCAAACTGTTCGTCCGTAACCGGGCAGAACCCGGTTCATATGATGCCCTGCACTGTATAGCCAGCCCCAAAGTATCACTGTTGCAACGTCCGGTGCCATGCCAATGACATGCATGCCCTGCAACCGGAAATCCGCTAAGATACTGTCACTGTGATTTACCCCACTGGAAAACCCCCGGCAGGGCGGTGCGTACATTGTCCCGGGCAGGCGACCGCCCTGCTGCGCGCATCACGTAGCCTGCCGAACCAATGAGACAGTGTATCTCCC
>JASFOC010000085.1:0-8087 GCA_050116715.1 Gammaproteobacteria bacterium | reverse complement strand
GCCAGGCACGGGTTCAGCGTCGGAATTGTTCTATAATCGCGGTCTCACTGTTGAGGGGATGTGTCATGCGTTGGAAGACCGGACGCAGAAGTTCGAATATCGAGGACCGTCGTGGTCGCCGGGTGGCCGGCGGAGCCGTTTTCAAGGGCGGGGTCGGGACGATCGTGCTCACCCTGGCGCTGGCCTATTTCCTCGGGATCGACCCGCAGATATTGCTGCAGCTGCAGCAGGGGCGTGGACAAGCGGAGGTTGTGGAAGATTACCAGCCGACACCGCAAGAGGCCCGGCTGGCGGATTTTGTCTCGGTGGTGCTGGCGGATACCGAGGATACCTGGCGCGAGATTTTCCGGCAGTCCGGGCGCAGCTATCAAGAACCCACACTGGTGCTGTTTTCCGGTGCCGTCAGGTCTGCCTGTGGCATGGCCAGCGCGGCAATGGGGCCGTTTTACTGCCCGGCCGATCGCAAGGTCTACATCGACCTGGCATTCTTTGAAGACCTTCGCCAGCGGCACGGTGCGCCGGGCGACTTTGCCCAGGCGTACGTGATTGCACATGAAGTCGGACACCATGTGCAGACCCTGCTCGGTATCGGCAACCGGGTGAGATCCGCGCAGCAGGGACTCGGCAAGGCTGAAGCCAATGCCCTGTCGGTGAAGCAGGAGTTGCAGGCGGACTGCTTTGCCGGTCTGTGGGGCTACCATGCCGACCGCAGCCGCGGTGTGCTGGAGCAGGGTGATATCGAGGAGGCCCTGAATGCAGCTACTGCCATCGGTGATGACCGGCTGCAAAAACAGGCGCAGGGCTACGTGGTACCCGAGTCGTTTACCCATGGGTCATCCAGGCAGCGGGTGGAATGGTTCAGGCGCGGCATTGAAAGTGGCGACTTCGAGCGTTGTGATACCTTCAATTTGTAACTGCCGCCTGCCAGGCTGATATTTTCCGGAAAGCGAAGCGATGAAATTTCTAACCCTGGAGGACGGGCAACTCGGTGTTTTGCTCGGTACTGACGTGGTCGACACGGGAGCAGCAGCGGTTGCGTTGTCCGAGGATTCTCCGGCCATGACACTACAGGCCCTGATCGACGCCGGCGATGAGGCCGTTACACGCGTGCAGCAGCTGGCGCTGCGGGCAAAGGCCGCAGGTGTTGCGTGTCGCACCTATGCGGAGACACGGCCGCGCGCCCCCTTAGCGCAGCCGCGGCGCAATATCCTTTGTCTTGGCAAGAACTACCTCGAACATGCGCAGGAAGTGGCGGCGAAAATGCAGGTGTCGGGCGAAGCCCCTGCGAAGCCGATTATATTCACCAAGGCGACCACGGCCGTGATCGGCCCGGGCGACAGTATTCCCGCGTGGCAGAACCTGACGCGAAAACTGGACTACGAGGCAGAACTGGCACTGATCATCGGCAGGGGGGGTGTGAATATTCCGGCGGAAGATGCCTGGGCGCACGTGTTCGGCTATACCGCGATCAACGATATCTCTGCGCGCGACCTGCAGAAGGATCATGTGCAGTGGTTCCGCGCGAAGAGTCTTGACGGTTTTGCACCCATGGGGCCGTGCGTGGTGCATCGCAGCGTCATGCCGGACCCGGCCGCGATCGAGGTGAAATGTTTCGTCAACGGTGAACAGCGCCAGGGCGCGACTTTTGATCAGCTGATCTTTGCGGTGCCCGAAATTATCGCGCTGCTGTCTTCCGGGATGAGCCTGCTCCCGGGTGATATCATTGCAACCGGCACGCCGGCCGGTGTCGGCATGGGTTTCCGGCCGCCGAAGTACCTGCAGCCGGGAGACGAGGTGGTTGTTGACATTACCGGCGTGGGTGAATTGCGCAATCCGGTCGAATGAACCGGTCATATTGCAATGCTGCGGCAGACGGCCGTGTTACCTGTGCCACGCCGCGAAATCTGGGTCTCGGGACGGAAATCTGATTATGAAAACAGTGAAAATACCTGCACGCCGTTTGCTTTACATGCTTTGCGCTGCTTCCCTTGCAGGCGCACCACCGGCTGGGCACGCCGCTGACAGCGGAGCCGGCAAGACAGCGCCGGCTCCCTACTACGACTGGCAGGTGACAGATTACGAAATCAGGGAGCCGCTTGGCGGTCTGGTTGGCGTGCCGGAGCGGGGCGCACGCATTGCCAGTGACCAGCATGCGGGCAACTGCTATGCCTGCCATGTACTGCCGCTGGATCCGGATGAATTCTACGGCAATCTCGGTCCGCCGCTGGCCGGGATCGCGTCGCGCCAGTCGGTGGGCATGATACGGCTGCATGTGGTGGACCAGACGCGCTTCAACCCGGAAACGGTCATGCCCGGCTATTACCGCCGTTTTGAACAGCTCAACCGCGTTGCGGAGAAATTCCAGGGGCGCACCTACCTGACTGCGCAGCAGGTCGAGGACGTGGTCGCGTGGCTGGCGACCCTGCATGAGGAGACCGCACAATGAGGCTTTTTATTACACTGCTGCCGGCAGTGCTCGCGCTTGCGCTGCAGTCTGCCGCGGGAGCTGAAACGCTGTCCGGTTATACCTACCTGACGCCGGAAATGCAGGAACTGCAGGATGATGATTTCGGTAATCCGGGCCTGCTGACGGTCGATCAGGGAGGCATCCTGTTCGCTGCACCCAATGCAGGGGGAAAGTCCTGCAGCAGTTGTCACGGTGACGACGGGGGTGAACTGGACACCAAGCAGATTGCTCGTTACCCGGTCTATGATCCGCAGACTGAAAAGCCGCTGACGCTGCGTGGTCAGGTCCTGCAATGCTGGACGCAGCGGCTCGGCAATCCTCCGCTGGCATATGCCGATCCTCGTGCGCTGCAACTGGAGGCCTTTGTCCGCCACCTGGCGCGTGGAGAAACGGTTGCTGTCAAGGTCGATGCAGCGCTGCAGCCATACTACGATGCGGGCGAAAAGCTGTTTCGAACACGCTGGGGCCAGGTGGATATCGCCTGTCATCAGTGCCACGATTACCATGCCGGGGGAATTTTCCGCGGCCAGGTCATGACCCAGGGACAGTCCAACGGATTCCCGGCGTACCGCTTTACCACGGGCAAGATGGTTGGTTTGCCGGAACGCATAACCGAATGCCTGACGAACCTGCGCGCACGGCCCTTTCCCGCGGGTTCAGACGAGTACCTGGCCCTCGAGGTCTACATGGGTGCGCGCAGCAACGGCCTGAAAATAGAAACGCCCGCGATTCGCTACTGAACCCGCTCTGCGATGGGTTTGCCGGGCCGCGTGAGAAGCCGGCCCGGATTTCTCCCTTGCCCGGCTACCTTGCCGGGTATTGCTGCGGATACGCGGGCTGGTAGTAGGGCTGTTGCCAGTTTGGTTGTGGCGGGTAGTAACCGTAACCCGGTGCGCCATAGCCCGGTTGCGGCCGGGCCGGGCGAGCTGGCTGTGTCACAACTGCCGCGGCCTTCGGCTGTGGCGGTTCGCTGGTCGTTACCGCTGCTGCGGGTTCTGCTGTTTCGATAGCTGCCTGCTCAGCTGGCGGTGGCGCGACGTCCGCCGTCGGCTGTGCTGCTTCGATTGCTGCCTGGTCAGCTGGCGGTGGCACTACGTCCGCCGCCGGCTGTGCTGCGCCGGTGTCGGGTTTCCAGTGGGTGGTTTCGATTGCTGACCCGGGCGTTTCCCTTGCCGGGGTGCTTGCAAGCTCATCCGTGGCAGTTGCGTCGGGCTGCGCTGCAACTTCAGCTGCATTGTCAGGCGTCGTGGCAGCAGGCGCTGGCGCTTCCCCGGTTGTTGTGCCAACAACGGCGATAGCTTGCTGTTGCGGAATGTCATCCCAGGCCGCACCTTGTGTGCTTTCCTTGTAACTGCCGGCCACGGGCGGCGCAGTCACGCCTGAATCGCGGTTTTCCTGCCAGTAGTTGTACCCGGTGTAAGCCAGCAGGGCCAGAAACACCGTCATCACGATCGATCGGACCGGCAGTCCGCGTGATTGCGCCTGTGCTGCAACGACAGCCTCCGTGCTTGCCACTGCCGCGGGTTCGGTGCTGGTGGTGTCAGCGGTTACTGCGGTTTCTGTCGTGTTTTCTGCAGATTCCGTAGCCGCGGGTTCCTGTTCCTCTGGTTTGTCCTGCATGACGGTTGTTTCCTTCTGGACTTTCGGTGTGTCACCAGCCGCGGCTGGGGGTGTTTTTACGGGTTCCTGTGATGCGGCCGCAGGCGCTGCTGCCGGTGCTGCCGCTTCCATCCCGGGGAACTCCTCGAGCAGGTCTTCGCTGGTTTGCACCGGTAGTTCGGTGATCCCGGGTTTACCCGGAACGGGTTTTTCCACACGGGCCAGCAGGGACTCTGCTTTTTTCGCCTGGTTGGCCTTGACGGCATTCAGTGCGCTGATGGCCTGTGCGGACATCCAGGAGATTGATCGCGTGTCCGCTGCCGGCTTGTCCGTTGCGGTTGTTGTGTTGATTGCCACATCTTCGGCTTGTGGTACAGGTTGTTCCGGCTGTGCCTTTTTGCGGGATTTCCCTGCAGCCTGTTTTACGGCGGGTAGCGGTTTGTCAGCCTGGCTCGCGTCTGTCTGCCTGTTCTTTGGTACGGTTTTTTTGCCGGACGGCTTTTTGCCGCTGCGGGTCTTGCGGGAAACAGCCTTCCTGGCTGTGCCGGCCTTGCCGCTGTCACGCCCGTCCTTGACTGCCGCCTTGGCCCGCGAATCCTCTGTCGCCGTACTACCCATAACCGCCTCTGCATATATGCTTGCGCATGGAAATGTCCGTCATCATTCCCAAAATCGACGGTTGTTTCAACCGGCGTTACGGCGTGGAATTGCCTTTGTGCCCCAGTACCGGTCCTACCTGTTGAAATATATGGCGAAACAGGGGCTCGAGGCGGGGGCTGCCGGTTGCACAGGGCGCTTAGTTGCCGGATGACGACACGCGCTGCGGACTTATTCCGGCGTAATCATGCCGAGCAGGCGACCCAGCCAGCCGTTCACGTAATGGCCGTACTCGAACAACAGCAGGCCGGAAAGAATCGCAGTGGTGCCGACCCAGACCTCAGGCTGCAGGGGCTCTCCATTCAGGCTGTGCCCAAGCAACAGTGCGATGACCGGCGTTATCAGGGTGATCAGGGCGACCCGGGTCGCCTCCACCTGCCGCAGTACGTAATAGTACAGCGCAAACCCGAGCACGGAACCGATGATGCCCAGGTAGACAATCGCGACAGCGGCGCGTACCGGTATCACCTGCGGCAGGGTGTCATCCGAGAGGTAGTAAACGGTCAGTAGCAATGGCACGGTCACGGCCAGCCCGCCAATGGTCGTGGCCAGGGCCGGTATATCTGCGTTAATCCGCTTGATGGCGACGGCACTGGCGGAATAGGCGGTGACCGAGAACAGCATGCCGGCGATGCCGAGCGGGGCTGAAGTGCCCAGGGATTGTGCACCCAGCAGCATCACGGCGAGACCGGCGACTCCGAGCAGCATGCCCGTTACACGCGCCGGGGTCAGCACCTGCTCGTTCAGCCAGATACTGGCCATGATGCCGGTTACGATCGGTGCGATGCCAAACAGCACCGAAATCCACCCGGACGGGATGTATTGTGAAGCCCAGTAAACGGACAGCATGGCAAAAAACAGCCCGAGACCTGCGGCAAGATAGGTGATACGTGCAGCCGCGTGCCAGGGCAGCCTGATGCCCATGACCACTGCGAGCGTCAGTCCGGCAATGACACCGAGCAGCATGCGGCTGGTAATGCCGAACAGGAAGCCGACCTCCTGGCCACTCCACTGGATGGCGAGTGGTGTCGTCGACCAGATCAGGACCACGCCCAAATACGCCAGCGGGATTGGCATGCCATAACCTCCGTTTGTCCGGGCCTTTTAGCTCGACACCGGACTGCAGTAACGAAAAAGGCCGCAGGATTTGCACCCTGCGGCCTCTGGAAAAATATCGGTTGTTACGGGTTAACGAACTAGCGGGTCTTCCTTCCGGTCACAGGTGCACGCGGCTGCGTCCATACGCGCAGTCGGTACATGGCATGCATGCTGTGATGTCCGCTAAACAGGTTCATGCCGTGAGTGTTTCAGAAGCGCCCGGGGCGAGTCAAGCCCCGGGTGTTGTCAGGCTGGCTCAGTATGGCTGCCGGGTCAGCACCCGGATCTTTTCAATATCCCTGGTGCTGTAGCTGAACGAATAGCGGCCCCCGCTGTTGCGTTGCGCCAGCTGGAGCCGGTTACCGGTTACGCCGGTGAGACGGTACTCCTTCTCCACCACACCCTTGCGCACGATCTTGACGGTAGAGCCGACATAGCGTTTCGCATCGCTAACCGGAATCGGCTTGTACTCCAGCCGGTAGTTTTCCTTTTCCGGCTGTATCTTCCTGCTGATGCTGGCACGCGACAGTTCTTCCCTGGCTTTTTCTGCTTTGGCCGCTTCCTGCAGGGCCTTAACCTGTTCCGCTTCATCCAGCTGGGCCAGGTGCCTGCGCATGGCGTTGTATTGCTGCTGGTCTTCCGGGTCCAGCCCCGACCTTTCACTGAAGGCCAGACTGGTGTGGATGTATGCCGTGGCATCTTCCCGGCTAAGGTTATGGGTTTGCATCCCCTCCTGAACCCGGTTGTAGGCCTGGATCAGTTCCCATCCCCCCCAGCTGGTGAACAGGTAAGCAGCGAGTAACATGCTGAAACTGAAGGTTGTCAGATAGGCGAGGAACGGTTTCTTTTCATCTGGCCAGTGGTTGATCCCAAAGACGGCGGCGCCGATGGGGGAGAGCAGCAGCACCAGGAATCCCCAGACAGGGTGTTTCCTGAATGCGCGAATCGTGAGCCATAACAGTGCAAGCAATGTCATGATGACGGACAGCTGGATCAGCAGGGGCAAATTGTCCATGGGTGGATTCCGAATCTGGTTGCAGTCGGTCCCGGTGCAACTTCCGCCGGGCATGTTGTTAATAGCCTATCGGGCTGCTGTACGGCGACTTGAGGGCAGTGCCTGTAGTCTGGCACAGCCGGGCATGGCCGTTTTAAACGTGTGTCACACTTTTGCAGGGCTGACGGGATCCATTGGCGGGAGTCGCGGATTTGCCGGGTTTCAGTAGTGTGGTGGAGGCTCGTCCTCGCCGCGCGGCGTGATATTCGCCGCGAACATGGCGCGCAATTGTGCCTCGAGGCGTTCAATGGTGGCGGCCTGACGGTTGACGAGTTGCTCCTGCAACAGCAGGGTGCGGGTCAGTTCGTCGATGGCCGCCTCCTGGTGCATCAAGCGGGCTTCGAGTGATTCGATCCGGGAATCCAGGTCCGGGTTGCTCATGTTTTCAGGCTCACGGCGTGATGGAAACTGCTGCCGCTGCCCGTTCGGCCTTGTGCAGCGCGCTTTCGATACTTGTACCCCGGGCGAGGGCAACGCCCATGCGGCGCTGGCCATCGACGCCGGGCTTGCCGAACAGGCGCAGTTGCGTATCCGGCTCCTGCAATGCCAGTTCCAGGTTCCCGTAGCTCACCTGAGTGGAGCTGGCATTGACCAGGATTACACTGGATGCCGCGGGGCCATGCTGCCTGATGGCGGGTATCGGCAAGCCGAGGATCGCGCGCGCATGCAGTGCGAACTGCGACAGGTCCTGGGAGATCATGGTCACCATGCCGGTGTCGTGCGGGCGCGGCGAGACCTCGCTGAAAATCACCGTGTTGTCCCTGATGAACAGTTCCACGCCGAATATTCCGCGCCCGCCCAGGGCCGTGGTGATACGCGCGGCGATGTCCTGGGCGGCATGCAGGGCGGCCGCGCTCATGGCCTGCGGCTGCCAGGACTGGCGGTAATCACCATCGACCTGCACATGCCCGATCGGTTCGCAGAATGCGGTGCCGCCGGCATGGCGCACGGTCAGCAGGGTGATTTCATAGTCGAAGTCGACAAAACCCTCGACGATTACCTTGCCGGCGCCGCTGCGGCCGCCGGCCTGTGTATATGTCCAGGCGGGTTCGATATCGGCCTGCTGCCGGATGGTGCTCTGTCCCTTGCCGGAAGAACTCATGATCGGTTTCACCACGCAGGGGAGACCGATCTCGGCGACGGCCTGCTCAAATTCCGCGCGACTGGCGACGAAGCGGTAAACTGAGGTCGGGATGCCAAGTTCTTCTGCGG
>JASFOC010000084.1:0-8140 GCA_050116715.1 Gammaproteobacteria bacterium | reverse complement strand
TGTTTGGCGAGACCGGACTTGCCAGGAATCTGGTGGCGGCGTCGCTCATGATTGCCGGCGTGTACCTGATTGCAGCCTGACGCCGGACCATGCGCCGGCGTGTATGCCGGCGCATCATGTCAGGGTTGCTGACGCTTCAGTTCTTCCAGACGCGCCAGCACCTTGTTGGCGCGGTCAATACGTTCCTGCAGTGTGCGATTCCCGGGGTCCAGCGCCAGTGCCTCTTGCCAGTTCTGCAGCGCCTCATGGACATTATCCGCACGATACAGTGAGTCACCTTTGGCGACCAGCCCGGCAACCTCTCTGTTGATGGCTTC
Source organism: Gammaproteobacteria bacterium (assembly GCA_050116715.1). Classification (GTDB taxonomy): domain Bacteria; phylum Pseudomonadota; class Gammaproteobacteria; order UBA9214; family UBA9214; genus UBA9214. The sequence goes on along the minus strand of JASFOC010000084.1, from coordinate 7,823 downwards.
ACGCAGGGTCTCCCTGGTGGCCATGACCTCGCTGTTGGTGCTGGATGCGGCGGGAATTTGTGCAACGGCAGTGCGGGCGACCTGCAGGTTATTCTGCTCCAGGGCCTGCTGTGCCTCCTCCAGCAACACTTCGGTTTGCTGCTGCTGGCTGCGCTGTTTTATCTTTTTCTTTTTGGCCTGCTTGATACTCGCCTTTACAAGTTCGACCTGCTGGTGGGAGGCACGCAGCGACTGAAGTTTCGACAGCGTCTCCTGTGCCGCGGTGCTGTGATTCAGTCGCAGCGAAAGCTGCAGGCAGGTTTCCGCACTGCTGAGATCATTCTGCAGCAAGGCATATTCGCCGTGCTCCAGCAGTTGTCCGGAGAGGACGATTGCCTCCTTTTCATTGCGTGAATATTCCCAGCGCTGCACGATACTGGGTTGCGCGAGATTTACCTGTTGCAGATAGAGCGCCTGCTGGTCGAGCATGTAATTCGCCCGTGTTATCAGGCGTTCGCGCTCGTTCAGTTTCAGTTGTTGCACGCGTTCCCGTTCCAGCGTCTGGCGCAGATTGCGCAGTTCATCGCTGTGGGGAACGCGTTGCAGGGCCACGGACAGGTTCTGTACGGCACCAAGCAGGTCATTCTCGAACTCCTGCCTGCGGGCATCGGCAACCACGGCTTCCACATAGGCCGCTTCACGTGCCTTGACCAGTTCCTGCAGATCCGGTGTGTCGATTTCAGGGTAACGGCCGGTCAGTTGCCTGATGCGTGCATATTCATTCTGTTCCAGCAGCTGTTCGATATCCGCAGGCGAATCCTGCAGAACCCGTAACTGGTCCATGCCCGCACAGGCTGTGAGTAATGTCAGCAGCAGGGCTGCCAGTAATATTTTCGGGAGGCTAGGCATCGCAGGTGTACCCGGTTTCCCTGCACAGGATATCCTCGAACTGCAGGGCAATGACTTCCTGTCCCTCGGTTGTCAGTTGCTCGACCCGGTAGGTGCTGACAGGTTGGCTGATGCCGCGCAGCTGTATCGACTGGTATTCACCGGCGATAACCCGCTTCCTGACATCGTCGCGCAGGTACATTTCGCGGGAAATGACGATTTCATTGCCATTGGTGATGCCGCACAGGCGGGACGCGAGGTTAACGGTGTCACCAACGACTGTATATTCCATGCGTTCCCTTGATCCCATGTTGCCAGCCAGCATGCTGCCGGTGTTGACCCCGATCCTGAATTGTACCGGAAACTTTCCCTGTTCCTCGCGCAGGGCATTCTCGTGGGCTACCAGCTTCTGAATAAGCAGGGCGCAGGAAATGGCATGATAGGCGTGGTCTGTATCAGGTTCCGGCGCGCCGAATACCAGCATCACACCATCCCCCATGTACTTGTCGACCATTCCGTGGTTGATCTCGCAGGCACAGGTAATCAGCGTGAAGTAACGATTCAGTATGGAAACCAGTTCTTCGGGCCGAATTTTCTCGGCGATCTGTGTGAAGCCCTTGATGTCTGCGAACAGGACAGACCCTTCCACCCGTTTTCCGCTCAGGCCAACATCATCCAGGTTGGAGAGGATCTCGCGTGCTACACCGGCAGAAACATAGCGTGACAGGGCGCTCTTGACCTGGGTCTTCTCCAGCATTCCCTGTGCCATTTCATTGAATGCCTCCATGAGCAGGCCGAGTTCGTCCTTGCGACGGTCCCTGAATCTGAAGCTGTAATCGCCCTGGCCGATTGCGCGACTCGCATTGACGAGCTTGTCGATCGGCTGGGTGATGCGCCGGCCAAGGGCAAAGGCCATCCCGATGCCCAGTACAATAATAAGTATGGTCGCGGCGATAATTGCCTGCAGCGCCCGGCTCGCGGACTCACGCATCCCGGACTGACTGAAGCTGACCTGGGCATAGCCGGCAATTACCTCCTGGTACGTGACCGGCTGAATGAAGGTCATGACGCCATGACGGTTATTGCCATGCAGCGATCGCCATTCCCAGATATGCGAGGATTCACCGGACTTGATTGTCTGTTTCAGGAAATTCCGGGTTTCCGGGTTCTTCTCCTGGTGCAGGATGCCTGCCTTGCTGATGATGTCACCCTGGAGGGAGGTGATCGCAGCACCGAGTACACTGCTGCCTTTTGCAAAGCTGCTGGTGGTGGTGTCCAGCGCGAGGCCGTCCTCCGCAAGCAGCGGTTCCTTGGCAGACTGCGCCATAAGGCGCGCCAGGGTGGTGCCCTGCTCGATGATCTGTTCCTGCATTTGCTGTGATTGCTGTTGTATCAGGATGATACCCAGTAGCGACATGCAGCTGACGACCAGTACGGTGATAAAGAACGACAGCTTGTAGGCCAGCGGCGTGCGCTGGACGCGGTCCCGCAGCAGCTCCCAGTTGCGATATACCCTGGCGTGTCCGCGCTGCCAGATATTCCGCTGCTCGATAATGGTCATCGACTTGCAGCGTTCTATGCTGCCCCGCTCGGTGTTACCGGCAGCGGCGATTTCCCGGTCAGGTCCTGGCTCGGACATCAGTGTCCTCCTGCTGTCGCGTCCATCGCGACCGGGGGCGTGAGCGTGTACAATGCGGGCAGAATTTTTCGACCTGCCATACTGGAAACACCATGACCCTGATTCGACCTTTTACCGGACTGCGCCCTGCTGATGCACGGGCTGCAGAGGTTGTCGCGCCGCCCTATGATGTACTCAGCAGCGAGGAGGCGCGGGTTCGTGCCGCTGGCCGCCCCTGGAGTTTTCTGCATATCTCCAGGCCCGAAATCGACTTGCCGGAAGGCACCGACCCGTACTCTGCGGAAGTGTATGCCCGGGCAGCGGAAAATCTGCAGCACATGCTGGCGGAAGGAATCCTGGAGAGGGACCCCGCACCCTACTATTACGTTTATCGCATGGTGATGGGGGAACACTGCCAGACCGGGCTGGTTGCCGTCGCCTCCGTGGCTGACTATGACAGCAACCGGATCCGGCGCCATGAATTCACCCGCCCCGACAAGGAGGACGACCGGGTGCGCCAGATCGAGGCGCTGAATGCGCAGACCGGCCCCGTGTTGCTGGCCTACAGGTCGCAGGCGTATGCAGATGCCATGCTGAAAGACCTGACTCGTGTCGCTCCCGATGTTGATCTGGTGGCGGATGACGGCATCGCCCACAGCCTCTGGGTCATTCGGGACCCGGAACAAATCGAACAAATTACCGCGGCATTCGATGCCATGGAAGCGCTTTATATCGCCGACGGCCATCATCGCTCTGCCGCGGCCTCCAGGGTTGCCGCCAGTCGTGACAGCGATACCGGTGCGGGTTATTTTCTGTGCGTTATATTCCCGCATGCCCAGATGCAGATACTTGACTACAACCGTGTTGTCCGGGACCTGGCCGGCATGTCTGCGGAAACCCTGCTGGCAAGGATAGCGGAACGCTTCCGGGTGCTGCCCGAGGCCGCTGCCGTGCACCCGGATAGGCCCGGGACCTTCGGCATGTATCTTGGCGGCCAGTGGTACCGCCTTGTCATTCAGCCGGAGCGAATCCCGAATGACCCGGTTGGGCGCCTTGATGTCAGCCTGCTTGCCGACAACCTGCTGGCACCACTGCTCGGTATCGAGGACCCGCGGCGTGACAAGCGGATTGACTTTGTCGGCGGCATTCGCGGCCTTGCGGAACTCGAAAAACGGGTCGACAGTGGCGACATGAGCGTGGCGTTCTCCCTGCATCCCACGCGCATGGAGGACCTGATGGCGGTTGCGGATGCCGGCGAGGTCATGCCGCCGAAATCGACCTGGTTCGAACCCAAGCTGGCTGATGGTCTGGTATCGCATGTACTTGACTGATGGCAGCGGGCCGCTGTGTCGCACTGCCTTGTTTGCTGTCGGCATGTCGCTGTTAATGAACGTGTTCGGAATCATGACGGTGTCGTGTTATGCGATCTCGCCTTCAAAGTCGTAGCTCAGCTGCCTGCTTGGCTCCTGCACGAAATTACCCTGGATAAAATCCACGCCGTATTGCCAGAGCAGGGCAAGGTCAGCGGCTTCCTCGACATGCTCGGCAATGCATTTTTTCCCGTGCTTGCGCGCAAGGCTGACCACACTTTTAACCTGTGACTGGTTTTCCTCTTTTGCTGCGAGGTTGTTGATCAGGCTGCCATCGATCTTCAGGAAGTCTGCCGGCAAATGATTCAATAACTGTGGCTGGTTGCTGCATCCATAGTGCTCCAGTGCAACCTTGCAATGAATTCTTTCCATGGAGCGGACAAAAATAATAGCGTTTTTCAGATCGCTGGCTGCGATGAGTTCGGGTATTTCAAAGATGATGCCGTCACTGACCAGCCGGTAGTGTTGCAGGCGCAGGTTGATCCAGTCTGGCAGCCTGCTGTCGGTGAGCGAGGTGCCTGACAACTTGATAAAAAATGAAATCTCCCTGCCATCTGCCCGCATCTTCGCCAGCTGTTTGAAGGCCCTGTTGATAATCCAGCGGTCGATTTCACCGCTCAATCCGGTTTGTTCCGCGATATTGAGGAACTGGCCTGGCAGTATTACATGGCCAGCCTCGTCGACCACCCTGAGCAGGACCTCGTAGCGCTCACCGCTGTTTCCTTTCAGGCTGATAATAGGCTGGTAGACGAGGTAGAAACGATTTTCGTCAATGGTGTTCCTGATGATATCGTGGCAGTTGTGGTTGTCTTCACCTGACATCTGTTCATCGACGGCGATACTATGTGTATGTATCTGGTTGCCTCCTGCAGAACGAGCCACCTCGCATGCCAGGTCGGCTCGTGAGAGGATGTCCTGGGCATTGTTCGAGTGCGCGGTGACAGCGCAGATTCCGATGCTGGCTGTGGTATTTAGAGAGTAGCCGTCAATCCCGGAGACATGCCCGGCAATTTCATGCAGCAGCCTTTCGCCCAGCGCCTGGATTTTTTCCTTGCTGCTGTCGTAATGCAGGACGGCGAATGCGTATTCACCGAACCGTGCTGCACAATCCCGCCGGTCGGCAAGTTTTTCCACCAGCATGGCGATGTCGCGCAGCAGGAAATCACTGGCCGCAACGCCGACATTTTCACGTATCGACTTGAAATTATCCAGCAGGATGTATATCAGTGCGCAGGCCCCGGCTTCCTGTTGCTGACTGTTGATGCTGTCGCCGAGTACGCGCATGAAGTACTGGCGGTTGTAGAGGCCGGTAAGGATATCGTTTCTCGACAGGGCGTCCAGCCTTTTCTCAAGTTCGGCATTGCTGTGCCTGGGGCGGACGATGACCTGAATGCAGGCCTCGCCATCCATAATCGCCGGGCTGAATTCCATGTTGCTCTCAAAGGTCTCTCCGCCGGCATTGAGGCAGTTGACGTGCAGGGTTTCCGCAGTTCCCTGATGCTGCCCGGAGTTGCACAGGAAATTCCTGAAATGCTCGTGCTCACTGCTGTCAATGATGTCGAGTATCGGGGTGCCCTCGATGTCTTCCCGGGTGCTGATGGCAAACAGGTCCATGTAAGCGCGGTTGGCATAGACATGCATGCCGTCATGCAGGCAGGCAACGGCATCACTGGACTGCTCGATAAATGCATGGCAGCGCTGCTCGGCTGCATGCAGCCGGCATTCCAGCCTGTCCAGCTTCCTGCGCAGTCCCAGGACCTCGACCTCTCTGGTGAAGGCCCGCCTGATTTCGTCCGGCCGGTCGTAAGCAAACAGCTGCGCTGGTGCAGCGGGATTTGCCTCGGCCATGTTGCCTTCGGGAAGGATATCTGTGACGGTGATAACCGGAAATTCCGGGCTGCGCGCGGCAAGCAGTGCTTGCATGTTAGCGAAAGCAGGGGAGGTCTGCCGTGCACCGCAGACCAGGATATCCGGGACAAATGCCTTGAGGGCCGTTTCCAGCTCGCCGGCCTCGCTGATATGATCCAGCTGCAGCGGGTGTCCCGTTTCCCCCAGCAGGTTAGCCAGTGATTCCGCAGTATCGGCATCTTCCTCGAAAATGAGGACGTGTAGATTCTCTCCGTGTGCCACTGTTGACCTCGCTACCTGCTGAATACAACCCGCCGTGAAATACAGGCAGGTTTGCCTGCATCACGGACCCCGACTACAATTTTTTCGGCACTGGCATGGAAGTCTGAAGGACTCCCTATATACTGGATGCCTGTGCCGGCGCCACCGCCGTGGGCGTGCGCCGTATGCTTCCTGTCATGCATTTTTGCCATGGCATTCAACAAGCTGAAATTGCTGGATTATTTTATAAAACAAGGGTCGGTAGCCTGGCCTGACAACAAGTACGGAGACAAACATGCATTCGATTACCGTCAGACCCGAAACCGCTGAAGACATCCGCGCCATAGATGTGGTCCATATCAGTGCCTTTGGTGGCGAGGCAGAGGCGAATCTTGTCAGCGTGCTGCGTGCATCGGCAACCTATAACCGCGAACTTTCACTGGTAGCCGAGCTCGGTGGTCGTATCGTCGGACACGTACTGTTGACTCGCGTACCGTTCCGCAAGGATGGTGAAGAGAAGCATGTGCTGGCGCTGGGGCCGATGTCCGTGGTGCCTTCACAAAGCCACCGGGGCATCGGTTCGGAACTCATCCAGGCAAGTATCGCGCTGGCAGGCGAGAAGGGTTACGGAGCCATCGTAGTGCTGGGGCATCCCGAGTACTACAAGCGTTTTGGATTTGTGCTGGCGAAAGACCTGCATGTGACCTGCAATCTCCCGGCACCGGAGTATGCGCTGACGGTTATGGAAATCGTCCCGGGTAATCTTGCGGGGGGTGGCCACGTAGAATACCCGGAGCCATTTATCGCGCTGTACTGAGCTGACTGCCTGACGTTATTCTCAGGCCCCGGCCTTCGCGGTTCCGGCAACAGGGTTAAAGTTGTATTGTGCAAAGGCTCCGGTATTTTCCAGTTGCCGCGTCAGGATGATAGCCTCTTTCTTGCCCCTGTTCTCGAGTATCGATCTACAACCGGTCCGGAACGGCAGTGAGGGAAGCAGCAGGCTGGCGGGCTGTCTGATGGCCTTGATTTCCGGGAGCAGGATACCCTGCAATCTGTTGCTGGCGTGGACGTCATCTTCACAGAGATAGGCCCATACAGCTGTAGCGCCGGGTGACAGCAGCTGGATGCCCAGCTCGAGCCCGTGGTGCGGTGTGAACTTCATCCAGCGAATAACACCCAGTTGCAGGTCGTGCTTGTGGTTTTCTTGCTGCGACACCACGGCAACCAGTTCACCGACCTGGGCACAGGAAGCGCTTGCGCTGTCCCAGAGCAGGCAAAAGCCGCTGGCGCTCATATTCTCCATTCTCCACAATTCGACCGGGTTGTGGCCGCTCCTGGCCGCCGAGTAGGCTCCCCGCAATAATTGATCGTGCGATTTAACTGTGCCCCCGTTGGGGCTGCCCCCGACTCCTTCCTGCATTTCAGTCGTGATCCGGGTTGCCATTTCGAAGGTCGGGTCCTGCAGGTACTGATGGTCGCGGATCGTCTCGGTTACCTCGTTGCGCTCCGCCCTGTCCCTGACTACGGGGGGGGCACAAAACTGGTGAATTGAATTCATTCCCATGACCAGCCTGATGCTCGCGTCCTGGCGGTGGCGGCTGAACTTGCGTTTCGGCATCATGCCCCAGGAGAGCATCAGACGTTGCATGGTCTGGGCATCTCCAAGGCCGGTGGCATTGCCGGTTTTTCCGGCCTGGCCGGAGACTGCCTGCTGCATCCTGTGGGCCATTTCGGAAGTATCCAGTATGCGCCAGTTGTCACTCGGGTGCGGGGCCTCGTGCAGGGCCCGATACGCCGGTGGCAGGTCGGAACGCAGGTTGACCGCAAACAGTCCCAGTTTCTGCGCATGGTTTGGATTA
>JASFOC010000083.1:0-8160 GCA_050116715.1 Gammaproteobacteria bacterium | reverse complement strand
GAGGAGGAGTCCATCCCATTGCTTTTCTGCGGCTCTCGCTGTTCAGCGTTGTCTTATATTGCTCCCGACTGAACGACCGGGATGGAGCGGAAAATTACCGTTCCCTGTAAGCCTGGCTATGACCAGGTAGCCGCAGAAAAAGACCTTCCCGCAATGGAAGAAGGCGGCCCGAAGACCGCCTTCTGAATCCACACTGTAAAAAATAACAAAAAACAGGGCCGTATTTGGTGACTGTAGTGTATGCAGGATGCCGACCCTGAGGGTCTCTACGCATCTTGTGAGTTATCGGGTGCCATTAATTTTCTCTTGTTGCATTAATCACATCTCGTCAATGTCGACCGTTTGGTATTGCCGGTTGTGCCGGTGATAATTTCAACAGCGCTATCGCTGGCTTCAATAACTTCCGCCGTTAAGTATGAATATGTGTACTTTCCATAATAAAACACATTGGATTCATCAGACTCGCCGGGTGCAACCAGAGTGTGTAACGTTATACCGGCATCATTGATACTCCAAAACCCTACAGACAACGGCTTGGTACCCCTGTCAATCTCCGCGGTACCGTTATCACGAAAGGTTATATTCAGGCTCGCACTCGACCCACAATCCTGTTTTGAGCCCACAACCCATTTTCCGTTTAGGTCCGCAGGTGCCAGGGTTACCTCGGCAGCAAATGAAGCTCCGCAGGCCAATGAGAATATAGCAAGGAATATTAATAGTCTCGTATTCATGTAAACTTCCTCTCCAGGAATTACGTTGATGCAAAAAACAAGAGACAGGCTCTCATACATTCATGAGTAAGCATACATCTCTCAAAATTACGTAACCAGCAAAATCTTGTATAATTTGCAGCGTGCAAAGGCTAAGCGACGAACAGTGGGAACGTATCCGGGAACATTTTCCTGAGGGACATATTCCTTCTGATCGCAGAGGCCACAAGCCGATTCCCGCCCGCAAGGTTCTCGAAGCCGTACTCTGGATTCTCAATACGGGTGCGCAGTGGCACATGTTGCATTTGAAGCTGCTAGTCGGTGAGATTCGCCTGGAGGGGAACCAGGTATATATCTCGGGAAGTTATGCCACGTTGGCTCATGCCGTTGCCTTTGGGCACTCAGTCAGAGTTGTTTAGGTTGATGCATATGAGTTTTATGCTGCGGACGAATGCCGATGCAGACGCAAGAAAATGGGAAACATATCTGGCAGAAAAAGTTGCTGGCTTATACTTTAACTGACAGTCACCGCCATCGACCCGGTAGCTGTCAGATCAAATTTGAACTACTAAACATGAATTTTTGTGTAAAAAAAATATACATCCTATACTCAAACACGTGACGATCACGTCCCTGCTCGTGTATGGCAACAGAAAAATAAAAATACACGGATATCGCTGAGATACCAAACAACCAAGAGGAGTCTCATGGGTAAATACATTCGCTGGTTCGAAGAACTGAGTATCGATGATGTCTCCATTGTTGGCGGTAAAAACGCATCACTGGGTGAGATGTACCGGGAACTCACGCCCAAGGGCATTCGAGTTCCCAACGGTTTCGCCATTACTGCGGATGCTTACAGGGTGGTGCTGACCCAAAGCAATTCATGGAAGGCCCTGAAAGAATCTCTGGATGGACTTGACCCCGAGGATGCCGCTGACCTCGCCCGCCGTGGTACAAAGGCACGCAAGATTGTTTACGGAGCACCGTTGCCGGAAGACATGCAACAGGAAATTCTCGAAGCTTTCTACATGATGAAACAGGAGTACGGTGAAGACATGAGCGTTGCCGTACGGTCATCTGCAACTGCTGAAGACCTGCCCACAGCGAGTTTTGCCGGCCAGCAGGAATCCTATCTTAACGTCGACGGTACTGATCAGTTGCTCGATGTTTGCCGTCGATGTTTTGCCTCGCTATTCACCGACCGCGCGATTCATTATCGCATCGACAACGGTTTTGATCATTTCAAGGTTGCGCTATCCATTGGTGTACAGAAAATGGTGCGCTCTGATCTCGAGTCCAGCGGCGTGATGTTCACGCTCGATACCGAGACGGGTTTTCGCGATGTTGTTTTCATCACCGGCGCCTGGGGGCTGGGCGAAAATGTTGTTCAGGGCGCAGTTGAACCGGATGAATTCTATGTGCACAAGCCGACTTTCGAAGTCGGCCACAGGGCGGTTTTACGTCGCACAGTCGGCAGCAAGAAAATCAAGATGATATATGCCACTGGCGGTTCGAAAGACACGACACGCAACGTGCCGGTATCACAACTCGATCGCAGGCGCTTCTGCCTCAGTGACCAGGACGTACTCACCCTTGCCGACTATGCGATTAAGATCGAAAAACACTATAGTGAAAAGGCCGGTGTTGATCGGCCAATGGACATGGAATGGGCCAAAGACGGGATCGACGGTCACCTATACATGGTACAGGCTCGCCCTGAAACCGTGGAATCGCAAAGAGAAGGCAATATCCTGCGTCAGTATCACCTGCGCTCAAATGGTGAAACACTGATCAACGGCTATGCGGTCGGCACCAAAATTTCGAGTGGACGTGCACGCTACATTCGAGACGTCGCCCACCTACACGAGTTCAGGCCGGGAGAAGTACTGGTCGCAGACACCACCACACCTGATTGGGAACCAGTAATGAAAATGGCTGCTGCGATCGTGACCAACCGCGGTGGACGCACCTGCCATGCGGCGATCATCGCACGCGAACTGGGTGTACCTGCGGTAGTTGGTTGCGACACTGCTACCAGCAATGTGCCCGATGGTGAGACAGTAACAGTCTCCTGTGCTGCCGGTGACGAAGGCCGTGTCTACAAGGGGGCGCTGGATTTTGAGGTGATCGAGACCGACCTGTCGGGTATGGGTACGCCACGTACACAGATCATGCTCAATCTGGGCAATCCGGATCTGGCGTTTGCAACTTCCTGCCTGCCGAATGCAGGCGTCGGCCTTGCGCGTCTCGAATTCATCATTAATGAATACATCAAGGCGCATCCGATGGCCCTACTTTATCCGGAAAAGGTCACTGATGAAAATACGCGCAAGGACCTGGAATCCCTGTTCGCCTACTATGCAGATGGCGCCGATTACTTCGTACGCAAGTTATCTGAAGGCGTTGGTACCATCGCCGCTGCATTCTGGCCCAAGCCTGTCGTGGTGCGTATGTCTGATTTCAAGACCAACGAGTATGCCACATTGCTCGGTGGCAGTGACTTCGAGCCGCACGAGGAAAACCCGATGATCGGTTTCCGCGGTGCTGCGCGCTATATCCACCCGAGTTATGCACAGGGGTTCGGTTTAGAGTGCACGGCGATAAAACGTGTACGCGAAACCATGGGACTGACCAATGTGAAACTGATGATTCCTTTCTGCAGGCGCATCGAGGAAGCAGAGAAGGTGCTGGAAGTCATGGAGAAAAACGGCCTCAAGCGAGGTGAAAACGGCCTCGAGATTTATGTCATGTGCGAGATTCCGAACAATGTCATCATGATCGATGAATTCTCCAAACTGTTCGACGGCTTCTCGATCGGTTCAAACGACCTCACCCAGCTGACACTTGGTGTTGATCGCGATTCGGAGATAGTGTCATTTGATTTCGACGAACGTGATCCAGGTGTGAAGATGATGATCCGTATGGCAGTCGAAGGTGCGCGCCGTAACAACCGTCATTCGGGTCTGTGTGGACAGGCGCCGTCCGACTACCCAGAGATGGCCGAATACTTGGTCGAACTCGGTATCGACTCGATGAGTCTCAATCCCGATACCGTACTGAATACGACCCTGCATGTCCTCGAGGTAGAGGCCCGTCTGGCTGAATCAGAGGAAGCCCACTAAACAGGTAATTAATAGATAAGCCCATAAATTCCATGATGGGCACTTCAGACCAAGGGATTATGGGAAACGGGCAATCCCCCGATCCCGATACTATAAGCCTATGAATTTGATGGAGGATGGTGGGCCCGCCAGGACTCGAACCTGATGACGTCTGGTATGGCGGTCTGCTCAGGTTACTGAGTCATGCCGCTCTGAGCCAGACATGATCATTTGACCTCCATCAATCAAGCTGAATTATTCTGTGGACGTAAGTGTTTCCCACAATAGAAGTTTTGATCTGTTTACTTCATCCTTATTGTATGTGATATGGATATCGCGCCAAGGATGGTTTTTTTATAGGGACCTGACGGCGGCCTCCGGGTCGCCGTTTTATTGTCTGTTTATGTCACCCTAGGGTACTTGGCGATTGTGCATTGGATAGCTTTTATTGGTGTAGAAAACTGAAGGAATCCAGGTGTTTTTTATGGCCACATTAAACTTCAAACCAGACTGATCATTTGCCAAATATCTGACATGACTTAGGTGCGCGATGATCATCGCGTGATGTGCATAGTAGACATTTATTGTGTGCATATTCGTACGGAAATCGTGGTGGCGCCCGACTATCCTGAAATCAGAACAAGAAGAAATACGAGGATCCGCTTCAAGTATCAATGCTTCAGGAAAGGAAGCAGGAGGAGAGAGATGGACAGCAAAATTCACAGTATATTGATCGTGCTGGCTATGTCGTCACTATTCAGCAATTCGACCCTGGCCGATGATGATTCGGCTCGCGACTGGCAGCTTTCGCTTTTGTTTAACCCCGGTGAGCAGCAATACAAGATGGAGAGCCGTGGCCGGGTGTTCATCTATGATGGGTTGCGTGACTCCGAAGTCGAGCGGGCGCTTGATGAGCAGTATGAACGTGTTGAGAGCATGATGTTTATCAATACTGTCATCACCGATGAGAATGGCGAGCTTATGAGGGATGAGGATACCGGAGAAATGCTGGTTGAGAATGATGGCTGTGACTAGCCCGCTAAAGATATCCAATTGTTCGTAAGCCATGAAGAAGAAACTATTCATCCCGGAACTAAACTGAGCATTTCAGTCAGCGTGTGCCTGACTCAGTAATCTATAGGCGAGAGAGAAATGGAGTCCTTGATATGACTGTTCGGCTACAACAATTCGGCAGAGAATGGCAGATGGATTCTGAGGACTACAGAAACATCAAGTTGGTGACGCTGTTTTCGAAGCGGGCACTGGCATTCGTGTTGTCTGCAGCTGTTGTGATTGTCACCTTGCTGGGTTGGTACTTCCCGCGCCGAGTCCCCAGAGCCTCTCTGCCGCAACGTGGTCGCTCCCAGCAGTTTCTCATCAAGATACCCTCTTTGACTCACACCAAGGGATTCAGATCCCATGGTCTCAATTCCATAACCCCATGAATCCCATGAGGGGCACTTCAGACCAAGGGATTATGGGAAATGGACAATCCCCTGTTCCCAATGGCATAACTCGATGATTTCTATTGTGCTTCCTGACACAAAAACGGCACAGATTGTACTCAGCACACGTGACTTCTTCATGGGGCTTCCTCCGTAAATTCTTATTCGTTGTTCCGACCTGTTTATTGTCAATGCCGACCGGTGGCACGATGGTACCGCAGAAAGGGCACGGGGAGAGTTGAGCGAGATCAACTAAAGAGGAGGCCTGCGTAGTAATACTTAGCCCCCTGACAGGCCGAATGCACCGCTCGTCGTCGTGCTTGGGGACGTTCACCCAGGGACTGACCGGATATGCCTTCAGATCGTTGTATGGTCCAGGTACTTGCGAACCGTATTGCGGCTACTCAGGCCGGTCCTTCGGGTTATCTCTCGAATCGGCAACCCGTCGCGGAAATGCCATCGTCTGATTACGCTTCATATCGCCACGTCGATCACTCCTTTTTTCTTTTGCTTCAGCTCGATGCAGGAGGAGTTGTAAGTGGGTCAAAATTCGATGCAAATTATGCAGTCAGGTGGTGCAATTAAACAGTTAGGGTTCACAGTAAGATTCCGAATGTCAATCTTTTTTGTCGTGTTTATCTGTAACCTTTCCGATGCAGAAAAAATCGATGATACTTCACACTAGGCAGCAACGTGGATTTGAGGGATGACCATGCAAAGAAGCAATCTGGAAGATGAATTTGAGCGAATAGCCAAGGCACGCCACCACGACCCTTTCAGCGTGCTCGGCAAACACCGCGATCAAGACCTTGATCTGGTACGGGTATTTATCCCGCAAGCGAATGATGTCCAGATTGCCGAAGGAAATATCAAACTGGAGCGAATACACGATACCGACCTGTTTGAATGGCGCGGCACGCCGGGAACCGTGCCCGATCACTACCACCTTTTGTGGATTGATGCCGAGCAACATGAGCACATCGCTCATGACCCATACAGTTTTCCGCCACAAATACCTGACTTCGATTTGCACCTCTTCAGTGAAGGCAGGCATCGTCATGCATACCGCTTTCTGGGTGCTCATGTCCATGCGGTCGAAGAGGTGACCGGCATCCTGTTTGCTGTCTGGGCACCGAATGCGGAACGCGTTAGCGTGGTGGGTGAATTCAATCAATGGGACGGGCGGCGACATCCGATGAGGGTGCGCGGTGGCAGCGGTGTCTGGGAATTGTTCATACCTGGTTTGGAAGCTGGCACCCTCTACAAGTATGAGATCCGCAACCGGGACAGCGGGGAGATCCTGCTGAAGTCCGACCCCTACGCCCGGTCCTTCGAGGTGAGGCCGCGCACGGCATCGATTACTACCGGTCCCGTTGTCTACGTATGGAACGACCAGACATGGATGGAGCAGCGAGCTTCACGGGACTGGCAGCATTTGCCCATGTCGGTGTATGAGGTACACCTGGGATCCTGGCAGCGTGGTCCAGAGGGGGAGTTCCTTGGCTACCGGCAATTGGCCGAAAGCCTGGTGAACTATGTCAAGGGCATGGGCTTCACGCATATCGAACTGTTGCCGATCACCGAGCATCCCTACGATCCCTCATGGGGCTATCAGGCCACCGGTTATTTCGCGCCGACCAGCCGCTACGGGACAGCCGACGACTTTCGTTACTTTATCGATTTGTGTCACCAGAATTGTATCGGCGTATTGCTCGACTGGGTGCCAGCACATTTTCCCAAGGACGCACATGGCCTGGCCAGGTTCGACGGCACCCCGCTCTATGAACATGCCGATCCGAGACTCGGCGAACACCTTGACTGGTCGACACTGATTTACAACTTTGGCCGCAACGAGGTGAAGAACTTCCTGTTGTCCAGTGCAGTTTACTGGCTGGAGGAGATGCACCTCGATGGCATACGCGTCGATGCCGTGGCGTCTATCCTCTATCTGGACTATTCACGTAAGGAAGGTGAATGGATCCCGAACAGGTATGGTGGGAGGGAAAACCTGGAGGCACTGGATTTTCTGAGGGAGCTCAATATCGCGGTGCATGAAGAGCAGCCCGGCATTCTCATGATTGCCGAAGAGTCCACCTCCTGGCCACAGGTCAGTCACCCCGCCTGGACTGGCGGTCTGGGCTTCGACATGAAGTGGAACATGGGCTGGATGAACGACACACTGGAATACATGAGTGAAGATCCGCTCTACCGGCGTTACCACCAGGGAAAACTTACCTTCAGCATGCTATATGCCTTTACCGAGAATTTCATGCTGCCGTTTTCTCATGATGAAGTCGTGCATGGCAAGCAATCAATGCTCAACAAGATGCCAGGCGATGAGTGGCAGCGCTTTGCCAACCTGCGGGCCCTCTATGCATACATGTTCTGCCACCCCGGCAAGAAACTACTGTTCATGGGCACCGAGTTCGGTCAGGGGCAGGAGTGGAAAAGCACCCAGGTCCTGGACTGGTATGTGCTCGATTATCCCTATCACCAGGGAGTACAGCGCCTGGTGAAGGAACTGAATGGAATCTACAGGGACCTGCCCGCATTACATCATTTCGAGTTCGATTGGCGCGGATTCGAGTGGCTAGACTGTAATGATGCAGACAATTCCGTCCTCAGTTTCGTGCGTCGCAGTGAAGACCAGTTTGTGGTCGTTGTCGTCAATCTTACTCCCCAGCCGCATCATGGTTACCGCATCGGCGTACCGGAGAATGGCCGCTACCGCGAGATCTTCAATTCGGACTCGGAGTTCTATGCCGGAAGCAATGTCGGTAATGGTGGTGGCATCCTGGTCACGGAAGAAATCTCCTGGATGGACAGGCCTTGTTCCCTCAGCCTCATCCTGCCACCACTGGCGGCTGTCATTCTGCAGCCGGTATATGATGTATGAATGGC
>JASFOC010000082.1:0-8289 GCA_050116715.1 Gammaproteobacteria bacterium | reverse complement strand
TGCATCCGCTTCCGTTGCAAAGCTTGCAAATACACAGGCACCCGTGCCGGTCATCCTGGAGGGAGAAAACCTGTCAAGCCAGTCGAGTGCCGCTGCCACCTCCGGGTATCGGCGACGCACAACTGCCTCGCAATCATTGCGTCCCCCCCCGGAAATAAGGTCGGGTATTTTCGTTCGGGGCGTGTCCCGTGTCAAATCCGCAGCCGAGAAAATATCGGCGGTTGATACGCTTACCGGCGGCACCAGCACGAGAAACCAGGTTTCCGGCGGACTGGCGGACGTCAGCACCTCTCCTACCCCCTCTGCCCAGGCTGCGTGGCCATGGATGAATATCGGGACATCTGCGCCCAGACGCAGGCCAATCTCAGCCAACCTGTTGATATCATAATCTAATTTCCACAGGCGATTGAGAACCAGCAAGGTCGTCGCGGCGTTCGAGCTGCCACCGCCAAGGCCGCCGCCCACGGGCAGGCATTTATCGTTATAAATAGTGACCCCGTGATTTGTACCGCTCTCCGCTTGCAGCAGGGTTGCAGCCCGCACGCAAAGATCTTCAGCAGCGGGGACGCCGGCCGGCTCCCCGGCAAGCCGTACCCCGGTCCCATCACGCACATCGAAATACAGCCAGTCGCAAAGGGTCAGGAACTGGAACAACGTCTGCAGTTCGTGGTAACCGTCGGCACGCCGTCCGGTGATATGCAGAAACAGGTTGAGCTTGCCCGGTGCCGGCCAGGGACCACTGGCGGCAGCCGGCACCTCGCCAGTCGTCATGACCCCGGCGGATCGGCGATGTGCAGCTGCCATTCATCGATGACCAGCCGGACGCTAACGTTATCCTGCTCCATTCGCAGCCTTCCCGGCAGCAGCAGGCCGTCAACAGGCTGGTAACGGTCGTAGCGGATGACCCAGCCCGACTGGTCCAGGCGGGAAACCAGTCCCGCCGCGTCCTGCACGAGCTGTGCATCGACCCCGGGAACGGCGAGACCACGTACCCAGTAATGCATACCGCTCACCGGCAGGGTCCAGCCGGTGACATGCCGCAACAGGGCGTCGGCGTCACGCGCCGTAAAGGTCCGGCTGTCGGCATCCACCAGCATGACACCGGCAGCGTTACCACTCAGTTCGAAGGCGCCCTGGCCCAATGGACCGGTCACGCGGAGATCGTACTCCCCGGCGTACTCACGCCACGTCAGCGCGGCATGCCAGCCGGTTTCCTCCCGGGTCAGTGACACCCGGCCGTTGAATGCCCAGCGATCCAGTTCCGCGATGGCCTCGGGATGTTGTGGCGTTACTGTCGGCACAGCGGCACAGCCGGCCAGCAACAGCGCGAGCAGTAACGCGGCAAGTCTTTTCACGGGTTGAAGCGTTTCAGGGTTTCCTGCAGCACGGCATTATCCGGCCCGAATTCTCTGGCCTGTTCCCAGACCTTGCGGGCGGCCTCGTAATCGCCCTGCTGCCACATGACTTCACCCAGATGCGCACCGATCTCGCTGTCGTTGGTCATGTCCCAGGCCTGCTGCAGGTACTGGCGCGCAATGTCGAGATTGCCGAGGCGGTACTGCACCCAGCCCATGCTGTCGATAATGGCGGGGTCTTCGGGGGTTTTCTCATAGGCGCGGGTAATGTAGGCGAGCGCCTCATCATAGCGGTCGGTCTTGTCTGCCAGGGTATAACCCAGCGCGTTCATGGTGCGCACATTCTCCGGGTCGTTCGCCAGGATTCTGCGCATATCCTGCTCGGCGGCGTCCAGGTCCCCGAGTTTCTCCGCGGTCAGGGCGCGTGCATACAGCAGGTCCTCGCTGTCCGGGTCCGCTGCCAGTGCAGTCGTGTAGATCTCATACGCAGATTGCGTGAGGCCGGCATCAGACAGTACCTGGCCTTCGAGGAGGTAGAACTGTTCGGCCTGGGATGGGTTCTTCTGCCGCAGCAGCCGCATGTGCGCCTGCATCTCGTCCAGCTTGTCCTGCTGGAGAAGAATCTCCGCGATGCTGACCTGTGCCCGGCTCCAGTAATCGCCGGACTCGACCTTGCGATACCACTCCAGCGCCGCGGCCTCATCACCCTGCTCGCGTGCCGCATAGCCCAGGTAGTAGTAGACATTCTGCTGCCGTTCATTCAACGCCAGCAGCTGCTTGAGGTGTTTTTCGCCGGACTTGAATTGCCGGGTTTCCAGCTCCAGCAGGGCGAGCGAGTAGAGCCCGTCAATATTCTCCGGATCCAGCTTGACCACCTCGGCAAACTGCGCCCGCGCCTGTTCGAGTTGATCGGCATCCAGCAGCATGCGGCCGTAGGCAAAATGCAGGTCGGTGTCGTCAGGATGTGCGGCGACAGCATTGCGCAGCAGCTCGGTGGCATCGGCCTTGCGATCCAGCCTGACCAGCACCTGTGCCTTGAGAATGATTGCCGCCGTCAACCCCGGGGCACGTGCCAGCGCCTGGTCAGCGGCCTCGAGCGCCTGTTCGAGCTCATCAGCCAGTACCGCCATGCGGCACAGCGCCATCCAGGCGTAGGCATTGTCCGGATGATAGTCGACCATGTGCCGCATAACCTCGAGTGCGGCCTGCTTGTCCGTGTCATGCACCAGCACCGCTGTAGCGAGGCGGTAACCTTCCTCGGGATCGGTGGAAATCGACAGCAGGTAGTCGACCTGGCTGATCACTTCATCCATGTCTCCGACCTGCAGTGCGAGCGCCGTGAGCCCCTTGCGCGCCTCGATATTATCGCCGTCAAGTTCAACCCAGCGCCTCGCGGCCTGCAGTGCGATGTCGTACTGCTTGGCAAATGAAGCGACCTGCATGGCCCGTTCGGCCACGCGGGGGTCCCGAGATTCCATGGCGGCCTGCAGGTAATGCGGCACCGAAACGTCCATGACACCACGCTGGCCGGCGATCTCCGCCAGCAGGATGTCGTACATCAACTCGTCGGTCAGCGCCTGTTTGGGCAGCTCGTCTGCTGCGGGCGCCGGATTGTCCACAGTTTCCGCTTTCCCGGCTGCGGGTGCCGTGGTACGGTCGCCAGAGACCGCGCAGGAAACCAGCGTAGCCGTCAGCAGCAGCACAAGCCCGGCTCGCCGCAAAATCACTTCCAGTCCTGTCATGGGTTCCTCCATCCGCGCCATTCTAGCAGTCTCACCGGTTTCCTGGTTAGCCATATGGACCGTAATTCAGGCAATCGGTTGTATATCCGGCCGGGATATCGCAGGATTCGCTGCCGGCTTGTAAAAACCTGAGTCGCAATGCAAAATTTTGAGTTTTCTGCGCCATTTTTCATGATATTGAAATGTACCTGACCGTTCTAGGCATCAACCACCGCACCGCTCCGGTCGAAATCCGTGGTCAGGTCGCTTTTCCGCCGGAGCAACTGCCCCGGGCGCTGCAGGAACTTACAGCGCTTGAAGGGGTGCACGAGGCAGCCATCCTGTCGACCTGCAACCGCACCGAACTGTATTGCAGCCGTGAAGATACCTCAGCGCAACTGCTGGCGTCCTGGCTCTGTAATTTCCACAATATCCCGCCGGACAGCCTGCAGCCGCATATTTACAGCCTTCAGGAAGAAGCGGCCGTGCGCCACATCCTGCGGGTCGCGGCCGGCCTGGACTCGCTGGTCCTCGGCGAGCCCCAGATACTGGGACAGATGAAGGCATCCTACCAGCAGGCCCTGGCAAGCCAGAGTATCGACACCCTGGTACACCGACTGTTCCAGCATACCTTCTCGGTGGCCAAGCAGATTCGCACCGATACCGCTATCGGCGCCAGCCCGGTTTCGGTTGCCTTTGCCGCGGTCAGCCTGGCACGGCAGATCTTCGGCGACCTGAAACAGCAAACGGCACTGTTGATCGGCGCCGGTGAAACCGTCGAACTGGCTTCCCGCCACCTGCATGAACAGGGCACCGGCAAACTGATCATCGCCAACCGCACCGTCAGCCGCGCCCATGAACTGGCCGCACAATTCGACGGCTACGGCATCGAACTCGATGAAATACCGGCGCACCTGGCCGAGGCCGACATCGTGATAACGTCCACCGGCAGCAGTGAACCGCTGCTCAACCAGGCCATGGTGCGCACCGCGCTGCGCGGGCGCAAGCACCGGCCGGTGCTGATGGTCGACATCGCTGTTCCCCCGGACATCACCGCCGACGTTGCTGAACTGGACGATGTCTACCTGTACACCATCGATGACCTCAGCCAGGTCATCGCGGAAAACATGCGCTCCCGCCAGGAAGCGGCAAGCCAGGCAGAGGAAATCATCGACGTACAGGTGGAACGTTTCATGGCCTGGACCCGCTCCCTGGATGCCGTGCCCACCCTGCGCGCCTACCGGGAACACGCACAGGCGATCGGCGACGCTGAAATCGCACGGGCCTTGCGCCAGATCGAGATCGGCAAGCCACCACAGCAGGTCATCGAAACGCTGGCACGCAACCTGGTGCGCAAACTGACCCATGATCCCAGCGTCAACATGCGTTCCGCCGTTGCGGGGGGAGAAGCCGGCATTCTCGATGCAGTGCGGACCCTGTTCCGCCTCAAGGGAAACGACCGGCCCTGAGCATGCAACCCGGCGTCATTCGAAAACTCGAGCAGATCGTGGAGCGGCACGAGGAAGTCAGCGCCCTGCTCTCCGACGCTGAAACCATTGCCGACCAGGATCGTTATCGCAGCCTGTCTGTCGAATACGCGCAACTTACCCCGATCGTCGACACCTTCACTGCCTGGCGGCAGGCGCTGGCGGACCAGGATTCCGCTGCACAAATGCTGCGCGATCCGGACCCCGAGATGCAGCAGATGGCCGAGGAAGAGAGGCGCGACGCAACCAGGCGCAGCGCGCAACTGGAACTGGATCTGCAAAAGCTGTTGCTGCCGAAAGATCCACATGACAACAGCAACATCTTCCTGGAAATACGCGCCGGCACCGGCGGCGACGAGGCGGCACTGTTTGCCGGCGACCTGTTCCGCATGTACCTGCGCTATGCCGAGCAGCGCCACTGGGAGGTGGAAGTTCTCAGCGAAAGCCCGGGCGAACACGGGGGTTACAAGGAAATCATCGCCCGCATCGTCGGCCAGGGGGCCTATTCAAGACTGAAGTTCGAGTCGGGTGCACACCGGGTGCAGCGCGTCCCGGAAACCGAGGCCCAGGGCCGTATCCACACCTCGGCGGCCACCGTGGCAATCCTGCCGGAGGCCGACGAGATCGATCCTGTCGAGATCAACCCGGCGGACCTCAAGGTCGACACCTTCCGCGCCTCCGGCGCCGGGGGCCAGCACGTCAACAAGACGGATTCCGCCATCCGCCTGACACACCTGCCGAGCGGCATTGTCGTCGAATGCCAGGACGAGCGTTCCCAGCACAAGAACCGCGCCCGCGCCATGTCACTGCTGGCGGCGAAACTGCTGAACATGCAGCAGGAAAAACAGAAGGCGGAGGAAACCGAAGCACGCCGCAACCTGGTGGGCAGCGGCGACCGCTCCGAGCGCATCCGCACCTATAATTTCCCGCAGGGACGCATGACCGACCACCGCATCAACCTCACCCTCTACAAGCTGGATGAATTCCTCGCCGGCAACCTCGACCTGGCCGTGGACCCGTTGACAAACGAATACCAGGCGGACCAGCTCACCGCGCTGAACGAGCAGCGCAACTGAAGCTGGCGCAATCCCGGCAATCCATGCCAGCAGAACCTGCCACCATTCGCATGCTGCTTGCGCAGGCAGCAGAACGGCTGGCAACCGATTCGCCCCGCCTGGATGCAGAATTACTGCTGGCCTGCTGTCTCGATAAAAACCGCAGCTACCTGTATGCCTGGCCCGACCTCATCCCGCCAGCGGACATCCAGGCGCGTTTTCGCAGGCTGCTTGCGCGCCGCGCTGCCGGTGAGCCGGTTGCCTACCTGCTGGGACAGCGTGAATTCTGGTCGTTGCCACTGGCAATCACACCTGC
This sequence comes from Gammaproteobacteria bacterium, assembly GCA_050116715.1. GTDB lineage: Bacteria > Pseudomonadota > Gammaproteobacteria > UBA9214 > UBA9214 > UBA9214. The sequence goes on along the minus strand of JASFOC010000082.1, from coordinate 2,355 downwards.
AACGCTGATCCCCCGACCGGAAACCGAAACCCTGGTCGTGCTGGCCCTGGAACGGATTCCCGCAGACGCAGATGCCTGGATTGCCGATCTTGGCACGGGCAGTGGCGCCATTGCCCTGGCGATCGCCCGGGAACGCCCCCGCTGCCGGATTATCGCAACCGATATCTCGCAGGATGCGCTGGCAGTGGCCGCAGCCAATGCCAAGGGCCTGGGCCTGACCAATGTGCAATGCCTGGCCGGCGACTGGTGCGCCGCCCTGCCCGACCAGCCATTCGACCTGATCGTCAGTAACCCGCCCTATATCCCGGAAGACGACATCCATCTGACCCGGGGGGACGTGCGCTTCGAGCCGCGCCATGCGCTTGCCGCGGGGCCACAGGGGATGGATGCCCTGCAAGTCATTGCCCGCTGCGCCGGCACCCGGCTGCGCCCGCAGGGCTGGCTGATGCTGGAACACGGTTATGACCAGGCACAAGCCGTCACCCGGCTGCTGCATACCTGCGGCTATGAAGCGGTACACGATTACCCGGACGACGCCGGCCTGGGACGGGTCATTGCCGGCCGGCGGCCCGCCACACCCGGGCAATTCTGCAGCGAAACAACTGATTGACGCACGATTAAACACCCCGGTAACAGCCCCACTGGCCGCGAAACAACCCTCGAAAAAAATCGCACCGGAGGACGACGCATGTGCCTACCGGGTCGTTATGCCCTTTGGTTTGCCAGCAGGTGGGGGAGTGCAACAACGCGGAGAGGATTACGGGCAACCCCGGCTGACGCTTGCTATTTCACCTGACAACGCTAGGATGACGGTATGATGGAGAAACTCAAACAGCGCAGCATTCGACTCACCGGCCCGCAGCAGGGACCGGTCTCCACCGAATCGGCGGCCGTGCTGCTGACCGATGTGAGGGGTGTCCTGCGCGTCCGCATAAGCGGTCCGAACCGTCTGGTCGTGAGCTACAACGTCCGCCAGATCACCATGCAGATCATCGAGGCCTTGCTGACCGAATTCGGCTACCGCCTGCATACCGGATTCTTCTGCCGTGTCATGCGCGGATTCTGCTATTACATCGAGGAGATCGAATGCAGCAATTGCCGCCCGGACCAGGCTGAGTGTACACGGGATGCCTTTATCACCCGTTACCTGCGGCGCCCGCATGGCTGCCGTGACCAGCGACCCGAGTACCTGCGGCGCTATCTTTAAAGGAAAGTTAAAAAGTGAAAAGTTAAAAGTGAAGCATGGAAATATCTATGGCCACGGAATCCACGGAAGGACACGGAAAGATAAAAAAACGTAACAAGTCTTCACCATCACTTCTCACCTTTCACTTGTCACCTTCACTTCGCACTTTTCACCTTTCACTTTTAACTTTTTCACGCCTCTCCCCATGAACGACGACCAGCTCCTCCGCTACAGCAGACAGATCATGCTGCCGCAGGTCGATGTTGCCGGCCAGGAAAAACTGCTGGCGTCCCGTGTACTGATCGTCGGGGCCGGTGGACTGGGTTCACCGGCAGCCATGTATCTCGCAACCGCCGGCGTGGGGCATCTGGTCATCGCCGACCACGACAGGGTGGAACTGTCCAACCTGCAGCGCCAGCTGTTACATCGAGACTGCGACATCGGCAGGCCGAAGGCGGAGTCTGCCAGGGCCACCCTGCGGGCGCTCAACCCGGATATCGCGATCACCCCGATCGAGGCACGGCTGCAGGGCACGCAGCTCACGGCACAAGTCAGCTATGCCGATGTCGTGCTGGATTGCAGCGACAACTTTGACACCCGCTTTACCATCAATGCCGCCTGCGTCAGGCAGCAGGTCCCGCTGGTCTCCGGCGCCGCGATTCGCCTGGAAGGCCAGGTCGCGGTGTTCGACGCGCGACTGGCGGACAGCCCCTGCTACCACTGCCTCTACCGGGACGGTGAAGAACTGGAGCAAACCTGTTCGGAAAACGGCGTACTGGCGCCGCTGGTGGGAATCATCGGTTCACTGCAGGCTCTGGAGGCCCTCAAGATACTGCTCGGTCTGGGTGACAGCCTGAACGGACGACTGATCGTATTCGACGGCCTGGTGCACGAATGGCGCACCCTGAAGCTGCCGCGTGACCCGGCGTGCCCGACATGCGGCATGCAAGGCGCCTGGCAAGGTGAAAGGTAAGAAGTGAGACGTGAGAAGTGAGAAGTGAGAAGTGAGAGGCCTGGTAACTGTATTCCGGGTTATCCTGCCTCAAGGCTGGTCCAGGTCAACTTTGGTCTCACGTCTCCGTGCAGGGGGTTGCTTCATCCAGACTGGCTGCGGCCCGTTCACTTTTCACCTTTCACTTTTCACTTTTCACTTCTCACTCCTCACTCCT
>JASFOC010000081.1:0-8314 GCA_050116715.1 Gammaproteobacteria bacterium | reverse complement strand
CTGGACACAGAACGCCGGACTGAGCGGCTTGAGAACCAGCGTTGCTGATGCAGTAGCATGGGCGGAGAATCTGGTCTACGGTGGTTATGATGACTGGCGGTTGCCGACGACCACCCAGTTTGATGACCCTACCTGTTCTGCTGACATAAGAAACGCCGGTGATTACGAGTTGTTCTACGAACACCGTGCCGCCTGCACGGGTGGCGAGATGGAAATGCTGACTGCACTTTACGATCCCTGGAACAATCCGATTTTTACCGGGATCAACCGTACAAGATACTGGACATCAACGCCATACAGGGACGGTGTTGATCCCTGTATCAATTACCCTGATTACGATGTCCCCTGCAATATCAATAATGACAATGGCGACCGAACCGGATTTTACTGGCAATGGGGCTTTACCGGGTTCAAGGATTCAGGGGGGCCGTTAAACAATATCCCCTTCAAAACTACCCTGGACCAGAATCAGGATCGCTATGCCTGGGCAGTGCGTGATGGTGATGTGGTCGCGCCGACGGACAGTGACAGTGACGGTGTTGTCGATGCACAGGACGATTGTCCGACCGGGGAGACCGGGTGGACATCGACCCCGGCGACCGATATCGATGGTGATGGCTGTCGTGACGCAACAGAAGATACGGATGATGACAACGACACTTATGCAGATGGCAGCGATAATTGCCCGGCAGTAGCGAATCCGGACCAGCTGGATACCGATGGAGACGGTGCCGGTGATGCATGTGATGCCTGCCCGGACGACTACCAGGATCTGTGTGTGGTAGATGCAGACAATGACACCTTTACGGCAGACCAGGATTGTGACGATACGGATCCCTCTGTCTATCCGGGTGCGACGGAAATCTGCGATGGGGTGGATAACAATTGTGACACGTTTGTCGACGAGGGTTGCTGCCCGGCGCCAGGCGACATGAATGGTGACGGTAATGTAGACCTGGGTGATCTACTGCTCCTGCAGAGACAGTTGCTGGGGCTTGAATAGTCTACATCTGCGACGGCCGCGGCCTGTTGCAGTATGTCTTTGCCGCTGCATGGATATCATCGCTTGGCTGACGACAATGGTGGCAGACGGTGCGGATGTCGCGGGGCTATTCCGGGTACCAAAAACAGCAGGTCACCGCACGAGCTGAGCGCGGGTGACATGAACCAGAATGGCAAGCTTGATGCCGGGGATCTCGTCCTTCTCTCCCGTACTATATTGGGACTTGTTTGATACCGGATTTTTGCCGGGTATACACGGTCCTGTCAGTCAGGAATTTCACCAGCCGGTCGCATTCGGGCGAGCATGAGTTTTCAATCGTGTCTGAAACTTCCGGTGTGAAAGGCATCCGGGGACTAGTCGAAGTTGTAGCGGATGCCAATGCCGCCATAGAAGTTGCGTTCAGGTGCGGGTTCATAATACCGGTCAAAGCTGGCGTTCAGCCGGATATTGTCGAAATATTCTTCGGCGAACATATTATTAATGCCGATAAACGGGGATATCTCCCATTGATCCCGCTGTTGAACAAATCCGGCGCGGAAGTTGGCTACGTTGTAAGCGCCTGACTTAACCGTATTGGCGTTGTCGGCGTAAAAACTGCCTGCATGGAGCAGGCCCCAGCTTGCATAAAAACCGGAGGGATGTTGATAGTTCAGCTCGATACGAAATTCATTATCGGGTATGCCGGGGATCTTGTTGCCGTCGTAGATGTTGCCGTTGCGGTCCCGGAAGTCGTCGAAAGTAAAATCGGACCAGGTATACGTCAGGGTGCTGGTCAGTCCGCTGGCCACTTCCAGGGTCAGTGCTGTTTCCAGACCATTATGCGTGGAGCTGCCAGCATTTTCATAAAAGCTCTGGCCCGAGCCACTCAGTTCGTAGCGCACCAGTTCGTCGTCCACTTTTATATGAAACAGTGCTATTTCATAGCGGATTCGTCCCGGGAGCAAACCCTTTATGCCGATTTCATGATTGGTGGCCGTCTGTGGCTCCAGGTCAGGATTAAAGCCCGAGGTGCCACTGGGATTGGCCAGTTCAGTGGTGGTGGGTGGGTCGAATGACCGCGCAATGTTGCCGTAGAGATTTGCCGCCGGGTTTATGTTCCAGACAAGCCCTATCATCGGGCTTAGTTCATCAAAACTGGTCTCGCCGGAACCATTTCCCGCCGTATGATCATCCACGTCGTAGCGCACATCGTCATAGCGGGTGCCCAGCGTAAGGGTAAGTGTTTCTGTGATGTCCAAAGCATCCTGGAAATATAATCCATAGCTGGTTACATCTTCTTCCTGATCAGTGGTCTTGTCGCCCAGGACCCCTTCGTTATTGGTGAACCGCTTGCGGTGATCCCGCTGCGCATCTATGTCGAACCCGAGTACCAGGCGGTTGCCCCTGTCTAACAGGTCCTCTGAATAGGTATAGTTACCACCGATGCCGGTGAAGAAGCGATCGAGTTTGACACTGCCACCCTGTCCATTACTGTTGACATCAAAGGGCAGTCTGTTTTCAAAGTCTCGCAAGACGTAGTAGTTTCGCAGCATAAACTGATGCTGCATCCCGATTTCCCTGTTGTATGCCAGTCCAAGCGTTTGCTGATCCAGTTTCTCGCCGGCATCAAACTGCAGGTTGCGTGGCGCGGCCTGTTTGCGATCCTCCCTTACCTCATTTTCCGTCAGGCCGCCTGGATCCTCGGCTTTGGGTGAATCGACGGCATTCAGTACCACGGTGAGATCCGAGCTGTCATCCAGATCATAACGAAACTTGCTGTTGAGTAACTTGCTGCGGTAGCTGGATTGCCTGCGATAGCCATCAAGGGTTGTCACGGATCCATTGAGAAAATAGTTCAGGTCTTCCGACTGTCCGCCTGCTTTCATTTGTCCTTGTGTATAACCATAGGACCCTGTGTTTATCCTGCCTGAAACATAGGGTATTTCAGGTCCGTCTTCTGACATGATGTTGATGACACCGCCGGAGGCTGCACCGTACACAGCAGAGAAAGGTCCGCGAATGACCTCGATGCGCCGGGCTGAACCCAGGTCGATGGCGTCAACACTGCTCTGGCCGTCCGGCAGGGTTTGCGGAATGCCATCGGCATAGATCCTGATACCCCGTATCCCGAAGTCCGCACGGCCGCCGAAGCCGCGAATGGAGATTCGCTGGTCCTGGGCAAAATTGTAGCGGTTCTGGAAGAACAGGCCCGGTATGGCTGTCAGTGACTCTTCCAGTCCCAGTTGCTGACGACCCAGTTGAATTTCATCTTCGCCGACTGTGCCCACTGCAATGGGCAGTCTTGCCTGTTCGTCCTCGATGCGGCTGGCGGTTATGGTGATTTTATCGAGTTGCAGTACCGGTGCTTCGTCGTTAGCTGGCAGCGCAACTACAGGTAGCAACAAGAGAATGACGGCTGGCAGCAAGCTCAGCACGGAAGTGTATATGGCAGTGTATCCTCCCATGATTAATCGCCAGCGTTCCGTCCCGGGTGCCTGCTGCCAGCCTCAGGGACTGCACGGGCGTTCAGCAGATGATTGCGCGGTAAAACCATGTCATGGGCAGCTGTGTCGGCCCAGTGAACTGCCAGTGTTCTGCGGCCAAGCGGTGCTGTGCCCAGCCTGATGCAGGATACACGGGACAGCTGAATTACTACTGCTGTATCTCCAGGTACAGTCGTCAGGGTACTGGCAGCCTGCGCGGAGCAGATCGATGCTCCATCCCCGGCGTATCTCCATGGCCCGGTAGACACCTCAGGCTTATTGCGTAACTCGCAGATCATGCACTTCCCGCCTGCCGTCACCGGATCTGACCTCTACAACGGCCCCTTCACTTACCTGGTCGAACCACCACGTGGTCGTGCGCTGGCCTGTGATGATCTCGCATCCGATGCGAGCGTCTTCCTCGACCAGTCGGACCTGACTCTGTACTTCCGAGTCAAGGTTGGTCTCGGGGAGCAGCACGACCAGGAAGACATCCTCGGACTGGCTTGTGGCAGGACTCAGCTCGACCCGCCAGCGGCCTGCCTCGACGGTTTTCCTGCGGGTTTCGATTTTTTCTATCGTCTTGCCATCCTCGTCATAGTTTGTGCCGTCGACATAGAACTCGCGACCGGGTCCGCCGACCAGTGTTATGTCATGGGTCCTGGGTAGCAGCACGTGGGCATTGAGCCGGGATACGCCCCGGCCACCGTCCCGGCTGTCGCCCGCGGTCTCGATGCGATAGCCGAAATCGGTCATGTGCGGTTTTTCCAGGGAATGCTGCAGCCAGCGCTTGCGGAATTCAGGTCTGGTTGCGCTGACACGGTCGAAGATGACGACAGCACTGCTTTTCAGGTCAAAGCCGAAAGTGCGGTTGAAGTGCTCTACGCGACGTGTCCTGTTCGAGAATGTGCCCTGCCCGGACTGCTCGTTCGTATAGGCGGGTGTCAGGTCTGCTACCGCTACGGCAAGGTCATCTCCGAGGAATACCTTCTGCATGCTGCCGGTATGATAGGTTTCGTATTTCTGCCGCCATTCGTCCAGGTCGAGTGGCGCCGCCTCGATTCCCCAGCCCGAGCCGATGCGCCGCTGGCCGCCGTCATTGGCAATCTGGCGGAACGTCCCGTCCTTGCGGGGCGCGGGCAGCGTATCATCAGGGTCATGAACGGTAATGGTGTTGTGTGCAATTGTCTGGTAGGCATAGTTCATGTGGTGATCGGAACCGTACCCATTGCCCCCGCCATAGGCGCCGCTGTCTATGGCCAGCGCCCCGTCCCGGTAAAGCGTGAACGATCCCTGGTCGAGATGGCTGTGTGACCAGTAGTTATCACCGGCCTTGAAGCTGACATAGGTGGCATCGGGGGACCAGTCGCTGCGGGCGATGAGCATGCCGATGCCGTCGAAGTAACGAGCCAGCGGCAGCCGGGATACCGCGTCGGGGTCGCACAGGCTGTCATCGGGTAGCGGGCCCCAGGGCCAGGATGAGGGCACGACCCGTCGCGGGCAACCATTCAGGCTGTAGGCAGCAGCATCGCGGTATTCCATGGCGAGCGGAATCCGGTCGGGTACGCGGCGGTCAAAGTGGGCGCCGTCACCCCAGCGGAACTGGGTGCCGTCCGGTCGCGTCCTGTAGACAAGAAAATCCAGAAAGCCCCGGATGCCCGGCTCGCTGCGAAACAGATCCTCTCCTGTCGCCTTGCGCCACATCGCCGGTAGCTGATATACCGCCTGGCCAATACCGATGCCGACGTACTCACCGCCTTCGTGCCAGCCGCCATGCTTCCCCATGACCTGGCGCCAGACGGGCAGTACCCGTTTCTTCCAGTAATCATGCATGTAGTTCATGACAGGCTCGCCGCGCGGATCATCGCCATAGAGTGCGAGTGTGGTCGCCATCAGGGCCTGGAGGGGACTGTTGTAGAGGTAGACATTATAGGGTGACAGTCGTTCTTTATCCCGTATGCGTTGAATCAGGTAATTCGCATTGTGTACGAGTTTGTCGCGCAGCTGCGCCCGTTGTTTCTCTGACCACTGTTCATACAGCCAGTCATATGCAATGGCCACCGGCTTGGCCTGTTCATGGCCTCTCCAGTTGATTTCCAGTTCCATCAGGCGCCGGTGGAGAATATCCAGGCTGATGCTGCCGGGTTCGACGTAAGCCATGAAAATCGCCGAATCGAAATTTCCCTTGCCTGTGTTTGCACGTTTCTTTTGCAGGGCCAGATAGCGCGGGTTCTCATTCTGCAGCCTGGCGATATCAAGCGGCCCGGGAGAGGGAAGCCTTGGATGGCTAATACGAAAACCAGGTAATCTGACAGTCGGCAGATCATCCGGCGCCGGCAGTCTGGGCAGGAGGCTTTCATCAAGTGCCTGTTCAGGAGTTTCCCTGGATAACTGCCAGGCCAGTCCTGCAAGTGAGAACGCAAGCAGTAAAACAACCGGCATCAACAGGTATCGCGGGCGGATTATCCCGAGTTCACCCGGAGGTGTTGATGCGACTGCGTCTGCTGCCCCTGTCTTAGTGGCGAGTGGTCGGTAGAGCCATGGCGCCAGCCAGGCGATCGCTGCAATGATGGCATCGGTGATATCAGCAGACCTTCCCGGAATCAAGCGCTGGTACCACTCAAGGGCAAATAGCATGAAAAATATCGCGAACGCACCGGAGAGTGCGACAAGCAGACGATGCGTACGGGTGGCCAGCAATGCGATATAGCTCAATGCAAGAAATGGCCATACGCTGCCCAGGATATCAATGATGCCGATGATGTCGTTGGTGAGGTGGCTGCGGAAGGGGACCCAGTTGAATGCATATAAATGCATTGCAACCGTATTGGCAGCGTTCGGGGCATAGACTCCCGCGGCAATGACTGCGCCGCAGAGCGCGATGACCGCCAGGGGAAGCTTCAGCCTGTAGGGCGAGCGCTGGAGCAGGGCGGTGACACCCAGGCCTGCGATAAGGCCAAGAATGCTTTCCAGAGAGATTTGTCGCCCAACGACCGGTATCTTGAGCAGCAGTACAAGACACGCAAAACCCGAGAAATGCACTAGCGCGAAATATCTGACTCGCCACAAGGTGCTGCTGATCAGCCCGAGTGCAGCGATGCCCAGTGAATATTCTGCCAGTCGTATCCATTCGAAAGAGGAGGACCGCTGCAGTGTGAACCAGAGGGGTTTCAGCCCCTGTCGGAGGTTGCCCAGGTCCAGGGAGGGTACCATCGGGCTTAGCTGTGACAATGCCCAGAACCCGAGGGTCAGAAGGCCCAGGTTAGTCAATGGACCCGGATAAAAGTACCTGTCCCTTATCCGGTTGAGCCTGGCCCCTGGTGCCGTGTTCGCCAGCAGGGTTAACGAAAGCAGCGCACCGGCACATCCGCCGCAGGTATTTAACAGCCAGTCGCCGGCCGACGGGACACGACCCGGCAGGTAGGCCTGGAAATATTCCAGGACAAGACTCAACAGGGCGCTGGACAATGTGACCATCAGTATCTTTCCGGCAGGGTGCAGGCGCGCCGGAAGTGAATGCATCAGGAGTGCACCCAGCGGGAGGTAAATAAGGAGGTTGGTCAGGATGTCAGACCTGGACGCATTGGCCAGACCCTTTTGCATCATCAGATGAAAGGGGCTGGTCGCCGGTGCCTGCCAGTGGCTCAAGGGAAACAGGGTGCCATACACAAGCATCAACACGTATATAATTGCAAGGGTGAAAAGATATGTGTTCAGGTGCCTGTCCCGTTTCTGCAGGCGTGGGGAGGTATGCGCGGAAGATCTCATCTGTTTAATCGCGGTTGCTGTACGGTAGTCGGGGTGTGATGTTGACTGCCCGATGGGAATTCAGGGTGGCAGGCACCGGGATGAACCGGTATTCCGGCAGTGACAAACCGGATATTGCCCGGGTCGATGGATTTAACTGTGATGGTCGTTCAGTCATTTACGGTCAGCAAAAATTTATTCCCTGGCCTGCCGCAAGAGGGCGGGCACGGATTGTAATTTACAGGCTTGCGTCATCTGCGTGGTCAGCTTCATGGACAGGCATTTATGATTTTTGTGTAATGGCTTAACTTGACGGCAGCCATGTCCTGGTCGGTTAAAGGAATATTACATGTCATATCGTTCAGCAATACAATCTGGTCCGGTTCGCAGTGCGACAGGCTTTATATGCCTCATGATTGCAGGACTCGTGCTGCTCACCCCGGGTTATGCGGACCTGCCAGATACCATAGCGCGTGTTAACCCAAGCATAGTGGGTATCGGCACCGTACAGAAGACGCGCCGCCCACCGGCAAAACTTGTTGGTACCGGTTTTGTGGTCGGGGATGGCCGGCATGTGATCACCAATGCCCACGTTGTCCCGAAGGAGATAGACACGGCCAGGCTGGAATATCTGGCGGTTTTTAGTGGCAAGGGTAACAATCCGCTGGTACATCAGTCCGTGCAGATCAAGGTCGACGAGGCCCATGACCTTGCCTTGCTCCGCTTTGAGGGCAAGCCGCTGCCGGCCTTGTCCCTTGGTCAGTCCTCACAGGTACGTGAGGGCGAGGAGTATGCCTTTACCGGTTTCCCGCTGGGCGTGATCTTCGGTCTCTATCCGGTCACGCATCGTGGAATTGTCAGTTCGATTACCCCCATTGCCCTGCAGGCCAATGCGGCGAGCCAGCTGGATCCGGCACAGATCCGTCGCCTGCGTTCTCCCTACGATGTCTTTCAGCTCGACGCTACGGCGTACCCCGGTAACAGCGGCAGTCCCCTGTATCATCCCGAGACCGGCGCTGTGATAGGTATCGTCAACATGGTGTTCGTCAAGGAGGGGAGGGAGAATGTTCTCGCCAAGCCTAGTGGGATTAGTTACGCCATA
>JASFOC010000080.1:0-8334 GCA_050116715.1 Gammaproteobacteria bacterium | reverse complement strand
TGAAATTCATGTCAATGTCGGCGTATTTTTTGCTGAAATTATTGCGGGCTGCAGTTGTGGTGACGCGCCATCGACGAGCAATGCCTATTGCGAACTGCGGGTGAGTATAGAAAAAGCAACCGGGCTTGCCCGGTTTGCGGTCATTCAGCGCTGAATACTGCAGTACCGGGACAGTCCGGCTGCGGGCATAATCATCGGAGTTGAGAGGCGTTTTGGCATGGAGAACGATCCAGGAACGGAAACCGGCATGAAGACGCTGCTTGAATGCAAACTTGCAGCGATGTTTCCTGATGCTTTCACCCGGCGCAGGGTGCACAGGATTCTCCAAAACTACGGCAATCAGAGGCATGAGCGTGAACCTGACCGGGTGCGCCTGGCGATTCTGAAGCTGGCCGGTGCGGACCTGCAGTCTGTCGAAAAATACACCGGTTACGCCTGCGCGGATTACCGGGATGTTATTGCCTGGGCAGAGTCTCCGCGGCAGGCACGACAATGGGAGATGCCGGCGGGTGACGCAAAGCAGAAAATGATCGAGGCAGACCTGGCCGAGTACGAGGACTGGTTGCATGGCAATTGACCGCGCCGGCCTGGAGCGTCTCGGGGGAATCGTTGTCGGCGCGGCACGGGAGGAATTGTTGCCGCGTTTCGCCAGGGTGGAGCGCGGTCGCAAGGCGGACGGCAGCATCATCACCGAGGCTGACCTCGTGGTACAGCAACGCATCGCCGGAGAACTGCGCAGGCACTGGCCGGCTACCGGGTTTCTCGGGGAGGAAATGTCCGCCGCAGAACAGGATGCCTTGCTGCGCCGGGACAAGCCGCTTTGGTGCCTCGATCCGCTTGACGGCACGAGCAACTTCGCCGCAGGGATTCCCTTCTTTTCGGTGTCGCTGGCATTGCTGGAGCAGGGCCGGGTCACGGCCGGCATCGTCTATGATCCGCTGCGGGGTGAATGCTTTACCGCCCTGCGCGGCAAGGGTGCATGGCTGAATGGCGCGCCACTCACTGCAGTGCGCGCCGGGGTGACGCTGCAGCAGGCAACCAGCCTGGTCGATTTCAAGCGTCTGCCACGTGAACTCGCGGTACGTCTGGTAACCGCAATACCCTACGCCTCGCAGCGCAGCTTTGGATCCGTGGCCCTGGACTGGTGCTGGATCGCGGCGGGTCGCTGCCACGTCTACCTGCATGGCAGACAGAATATCTGGGACTACGCTGCCGGCAACCTGGTCCTGCAGGAGGCTGGCGGGCATGCCATGACCCTGTCCGGCGAACCGGTGTTCGTCAGCGCGCTGCAGCCACGCTCGGCGGTGGCGGCACTGGATGCAGCCCTGTTTGAAGAATGGACCCGCTGGCTGGGTATCGACGCCGGCAAGTCATAAGCAGGCAGTTGCTGCTGGCGGCGATTTCCGACGCAAGCGCCGGGTGCGGGTTATCACCAGAGGATTTGTGGATAATCGCAACGGGGCACTGCGCGAAAACCGGGGGCATGCGCGCCGCCTTGCCGCCGGTTCTGCGCTACAATGCACTGGCCTGCCCAGGCAGACCGTTACCTGCATGGACCGACCGGGAGAATCAAATGCGTTACCTGATACTGTTGCCCCTGCTGCTGGCCGTGGGCCTGGCGCGGGCCGGGCAACCGGACGAAAGTGAAACCTGGTTGCCGCAGAAACTGACTGCCCAGGACCTGCTGTATGCCTGCGCTGCCAGCTCGCTTACCAGCCAGGGTCGCGAGCGGCAGCGCTACTGCCGCGGTTTTATCAGCGGGGTGGAAGAGACCATCCGTTACTACGGTAGCGGTGAAGCTGCCGGGGCGGCATTTTGTTTTCCACCAGGCATGAGCGCACGGAATTACGGGGATATCTTCATCAGGTATGCCTCGCGCAAAGGCGTGGATACCGGCAGGCCGGCTGTCGCCGTTGTGCGCGAGGCCTTCGAGGCAGCCTTTTCCTGCCAACGGCCTGAGGGGCAGGCGGAACTCCGCTAGTCCCCTCCCGGGCGGCACGCGCCGGACTGCAGGTGCGCCGGAATTGCAGGCATCGCCGAAAGCACTACAGTATCACCGGAGGACCAAATGTTTGAATGGCTGGCAAGCCCGGAAGCCTGGATCGCACTGGCAACATTGACGGCGCTGGAAATCGTCCTCGGCATCGACAACATCATCTTCATCTCGATCCTGGTTGGTCGCCTGCCCGAGCGGCAGCGCAATTTCGGCAGGAGGCTGGGGCTGGGACTGGCAATGGTGGCGCGGCTGGGGCTGCTATTTTCCATCGCCTGGGTGATGGGGCTGACCGAGCCCTGGTTCAGCGTATTCGACAATGCTATATCCGGACGCGATGTCATCCTCATCGGCGGCGGCCTGTTCCTGCTCGCCAAGTCCACGCACGAGATCCACGCCAGCCTGGAAGGTGCGACCGAGACGACACACAGCACTGCCACGGCGACCCTCGGCTCGGTGCTGGTGCAGGTCGCCGTGCTCGACATCGTGTTCTCGCTGGATTCGGTGATTACGGCGGTCGGACTGGTGGAGGATGTTTCCATCATGGCGATCGCAATTATCCTTGCCGTCGGTGTGATGCTGCTTGCCGCCAAACCCATCGGCGACTTCGTGGATGCGCATCCCACCATCAAGATGCTGGCGCTTTCCTTCCTGATCCTGGTCGGCGTCACCCTGATCGTGGAAGGTTTCGATGTCCATGTGCCCAAAGGGTATATCTATTTCGCCATGGCCTTCTCGGTTATGGTCGAGATGCTGAATATCCGCCTGCGCCGCAAGGAACTGCAGCCGGTGAAGCTGCACAAGCCCCTGGGTGACTAGGTGCGTTTCCGGTCTGCAGCATACCCGGCCAGGATTGGACTAACCTCGCCTGCCGGCTGATGTGATGATGGACCTGTTTGCCTACGGTACCCTGATGTGTGCCGATATCATGCGCACGGTGAGCGGTTGTCCCGAACTCGTCGGCAGCGCCGGCCTGCTGCGCGACCACTGCCGCCTGTGCGTGCGCGGTGAGCATTACCCGGGCCTGGTGCCGCGTCCGGGTGCCAGTGTCCAGGGAATCGTCTACCATGCAGTTCCCGCAGATGCCCGGGCGCGGCTCGACCGCTTCGAGGGCGATATGTACGTGCGCACCGCGGTCGAAGTGGAACTGACCGATGCAACGATCCTGCGGGTCCAGACCTACCTGGTGCGTCCCGAAATGACCGGCTTGCTGGAGGACAGGGTGTGGCGGCTGGCGGATTTCCTGCGTCATGGCAAGGCGGATTTCGAAAGCGCATATGCAGGCTACAGCGCCATCGCGACGACGCCAGGGGCATCATGAATTGCGACCCCATGGAAGCAACAGCGGCCGCACAGCAGGGGTGAAACCATGAAGTCAAAAAAACGCAGCCGGCTGTCACGCTTCATTCGCGATGTCTGGCTGCACACGCCTTTCGTGCGCATGCTGCTCCTGCTGGTGCTGTTGTGGCTGGTATTCTCCGCTGCCCTGTACCAGGCGGAGCATACCGTGGCGGGCACCAACATAACGAACTATGGCGAGGCGCTGTACTGGGGGGTGGCAGCGTTTTCCACGGCCGGCATCGCCGATACGCCGCAGTCCGACATGGCCAGGCTGATCGGCGGCATCTGGATCGTGCTAGGATCCGCACTGTTCTTCGGTGCAATCGTGGCGACCATCACCACCTATTTCACGCGCCCGATGCAGCGTCCGGGGAAGCGCATCATCGACACCATCGAGTACAATCTGGAACAGCTCAACGAACTCAGCCTGGAAGAACTCGACCTCTTGAAGGAGACGGTGGATACACTCATCATTCACGTGGAACACCTGAAGCAGGCCCGTCACCGGGAAAGTTGATGGTTGCCCATGAACGCACCGGTGCTGTTTCATGAAACCCCCGGTAAAGTGCCGGTGAAGACCGGGGCGGGCGTGCTGCCCTTTACGCTGCACGAGGGCCGGGTGCTGTTCCTGTTTCACAAGACCTTCAGCGGCCGGCGTGCCGGGTTGCTGGTGGATTTCGGTGGTGGATCGCGGACGGATGAAACCGCCTTCGAGACCGCGGCGCGGGAGTTTGTGGAGGAAACCGAGGGGTTATTCCTGGCACCCGACATCCGGCAGGCCTCGCGTGCCGGCAGCGAGTACCGGCGGCAGTTTCGGGAGATGCAGACGCTGCTTGCGCGGACTCAGGAAGCACATGCGGACTGGTGGTGCCGCAGGCAGGTGCAACCTGGCAAACCGGCAAGGGACTGGCGTACCTTCTTCGTTGAGGTCAGCTACCGGGACGTTGCCGCAATGAACGCAGCCTGGGCAACCGATGCCGGCCGACGCTTTAAAAAACGCCGGGAACTGCTCTGGGTGCCCGCGAAGCCGTTGCTGGAGATCTTTGCCCGGCAGCCGGAACAGCTGTGGAAACGGGTGCGTGAACTGGAAGCCGCTCCCGACGTTATTGCTGCAATCAGACAGGTGCTGGAAGTGCGAGGCCGGCCTGGCTGATCTGCCAGGTGCGGTTATACTGGCGGCTAGCGGGAGTGAACGATGACGCTGAAAAAGACCAAAGGAAGTGACAAACTCGATGCGGTGGTTGCCGCGGCCCGGCGCAGCCAGTCCGAGCGCGAGCAGGGCTATCGTGAGCAGGCGCTGAAACTGTATCCCTGGGTGTGCGGACGCTGCATGCGCGAGTTCACGCGCGCCAACCTGCACGAACTGACCGTGCACCACCGCGACCACAACCACGACAACAACCCGCCGGACGGCAGCAACTGGGAGCTGCTGTGCCTGTATTGCCATGACAACGAACATGCCCGCTACCTCGACGGGGAAGCCACCGCGAGCCCTGCCGATGCCGGCAGCAGCGGTCCGCAGGTGACGCACAAGGGGCTGGCGGGACTGGAAGCGCTGCTGAAAAAGAAACCGTAGCGCAATCGCGCCGAAGGGCGGCGCTCCTGCAACAGCTGTACACAGGCGCGGTCACCTGACCGCGATGCCGTGCTTAAACCGCTGTATCCACGAGCAGCGGCCGGAAATAGGCGCCCGCAAAGGCCACGGCATCGGGCAGTTCAAACACGCTGATATTGTCGCTGTCCTGTTGCTGCCAGCGCTGCGCGGTCTCCGCGTCGGCAAGAAACACCATTTCCATGCACAGGCTCTGTGCCGCGCAGCCCGAGGTGCCCTGCCAGTGGATGCCGACGTGGACTTCGCCCGGCTTGGCGGACAGCAGCGTTTCACCCTGCATGTGTATCTCGACCGGTGTGTCCGTGACGTGGCAGCGGGAGTCAATACGGGTGGCGGTCTCGAACATGGGCGCGATTGCCAGCGCATCCAGTGCGCACATGGCATGGACGGTTTGACCATTCACAAGCACTTTATGTACGCGTTCTTCGGCGGTGAAGGGATAGGCGCCCACGATCTGGCTGCGGTCCGGGGTCAGCACGACCAGGTCGTCAGCCGCGAGACGCGCCAGTGCCGCATCCACGTCGCCGTCGCCAAGCTGTTGAGCGACTTCGTCACGCGAGAGCGGGCGGCCCGCGGTGGCGAATTGCCTGAGGACGGCGATGTGCAGGCCCCGCAGTTGCGGTTCCAGCTGCGACTGTCTGGCCTTGAGTGGCAGCAGACTGTTCAGTTTGTCGAGTGCAGCGTCGAGATTCACGGTGTCTCCTTGTGACGGGTTGCATGTGTACGGCTGGTGAAGGATGAGGCGTCATTATAAATACTGTGGGCAGGAATGCATGTATCCGCACTGTTTATTTCGTGAAACTGCAATTGCTGCATGGATGTGCTATTAGAGCAGCATGGGGGAGGGAGTGACGCGGGCAACAGGAGAATTTGTATATGCTGAATTATGAATTGCTGCCTGGCAGGAAGGTGCTGATTGTCGAGCCGCAGGCAGCACTGGAGGTTGCGGATTTCGAGCGCCTGGTGCAGGCCGTGGACCCGTTCATCGAACGTACGGGCGGACTGAACGGCCTGATGATCTACTCGGACTCGTTTCCAGGGTGGGATGATTTCCATGCGCTGCTCTCGCATATCCGCTTCATCAGCAACCATCATCAGGTGATTCGCAGAGTGGCCTTTGTCACTGACAGCGCGGTACTGACGATTTTGCCGCGGATCGCCAGCCACTTTGTGGCGGCAGAGGTCCGGCATTTTCGCCATGCGGACCGGGATGCTGCCCTGGACTGGCTGGCGCCGGAACCGGATGCCGCATGACGGATCCGGACTTGCCCCGGAAAAAGGGCCGGATACAATTCCCGGCGTAGAATTTATTCGGGCCAGGCCGGTTGGAACATGTCCGAATATGGATTCGGCCGCGTTAGCAGAATCACAGTTGCAGTGATTCCGTCAGTGTCATGTATGTCTGCCTGTCGCGCTCGAAATAATGCAGGGTTGGCGCGCTGTACTTGAGCAGATAGTAGCCACTGTCGTCAACAACACCGCGCATTTCCATATCCCTTCGTAGCCCGTCATTTGTTTTGTATCGCAGGTGGATGTCGAAGCCGGTGTGGCCGGCGAGTTCGACAGGTGCATTGCGGAGTATCTCCAGACTTGGCAGCCCATCATCCTGCGATGCCTTTAGTTCGGCAATAGTCAGTTGCGCAAGTTCGGAGGGCAGCATGGTTGCGGACGAGTCTTTTTCAATCTTCTCGAAGGTGTTTTCGTGCGGCCGAAACTGGATGCTGATGATTTGCAACAGGATGCCGTCTCTCGACAGGAAGAGGGTGTCGTCGCTCTCGAGACGCAACCACCCTGATGGTAACGTCACACTGTAATGTTCAGTGCTGTAGTTCCTGCCGGCGTCATCGACCCTGACCCAGGTCGGCGCACATCCAGACACTAGCAACAGCGCGAGCAGAATGGCTCCGGCTGATATTTTCATGAATTTCATCTCCGTGATTCAAGACTCTTCCGGTAATATTCAATGTAGTCCCTGTCCGTTGCATCCGGCTGTAATTCAAGGTATTGACTAAAGTAATGGTCAGCCAGTGCCGGTTCGTTTTGCTTCATGTAGTACAGGCCCAGGGCGCGGTATGACGGTGCGAACCCCGGGGACAGCCGGGTTGCCGTCTGATAGGCATTGAACGCGCGTTCGGTATCACCTTCCTCGTTGCGCAGCTGATAGGCTTCACCCAGGTAGTACCAGGCGGATGGCGGGTAGCGCACGAAAGCATCCTGACGCTCCAGGATCAGCAGCACACTCTCATGCTGACTGAGTTCCAGGTAGTCTGCGAGCAGTTCCAGCTGCAGGCTGTCGACATGCAAACGATAGGCCTCGGTACCTTTATAGCCATTTGTCGCACCATACTGCCTGACCAGTTCATTGAAGTTATTTATGCGCTCTTCCAGGGCAGGATGGGTGGAGAAAAAATAAGGCTCATCGATATCCAGAGCCTCTACCTCTGCCAGCAGAAATTCAAAGGTGACTGGCGCCTGGCTGACATCATAGCCGGCTGCCTGCAGCCTGTGAAAACCCTCGGCGTCTGCTTCACGCTCCAGGTCTTTTGAATAACCGTAAATTGACGACAGGGAAATCAGGTCTCCGATCGCCGGGATGCCGGTAACCATGCCAAACCCGGTAGCAAATGCCGTCGAGTGTTTTATGCTGCGCCGCTGCTTCCAGCTGTGCTTGTTGGTGAAGTGCACGCCTTCGTGCGCCAGCACAGTCGCGACCTGTGCCTCGTTTTCCAGGCGCGACAACATGCCGGTGTTGATATAGATGCTGCCATTTGGCAATGCGAAGGCATTCAGGCCGGGAGAATCCACGATTCGAACGTGGATGGCGCCGGCGTATTCAGGATAGAGTTTGCGCATCACCGTCTCAAGGTAGGCCTGCAACTCCGCGTCTTCGTAGAGGTAATCGGCTTTTTCCAGTTGCTCGTCGAGTTCTGCTGCAGAGTGCCACAAGCGCTGCTCTTCCGGTGTCAGGTGACGGGTGTCCTCCCGGCTTTGCATCGGCCTGATCGGCGTGGTATCACATGCTGTGAGCAGCAATACGGCAAGTGCCAGCAGGATACGGCGCATGATCAGTATCCGGAACCGGACTCGCCGCTAGTTGCTGATGATAGTCCCGGGTAGTCCTTCATGAGCGTCCCGGCCAGTTCGAGGCAGGATGCAGGGTCGCGCAGATCATCCTGCCCGGCAGCCGAGACCACGTGATTCAACCAGAGCAAATCACCGCTGCTGAAATCGACCAGTCCTCCCGTCAGGATGGAGTGGCCAAGCGGGACTGCAATACCGACCATTGCGCCCAGCACCGCAGTCGTCTTGCGGCCTGATGACGACACGACATCTTCTCCCGTGATAACCAGGCCGGCATCCAGGCTATATTTCTCCTTCAGAAAGGCCA
>JASFOC010000079.1:0-8338 GCA_050116715.1 Gammaproteobacteria bacterium | reverse complement strand
CTTCCCGGCTCACCATCCCGGCAAGGGTATGTGCGGCGGTCAGGAAAGTCTCGTCGCTGATCGTGCGCATGCCGCAGGCAATGGCACCCAGACCGATACCGGGAAACACGTAGGCATTGTTCCCCTGACCCGGGCGATACGCCCTGCCCTGGTACGTGAATGCGGCAAACGGGCTGCCGCTGGCAAACACGGCACGACCGTCACTCCATTGTATAGCCTGCTCCGCGCTGCACTCGGCCCGCGAGGTGGGATTGGACAGTGCGAAGATGACCGGGCGCGGGTTGATCTCCGCCATCAGGCGCACCACCGTCTCACTGAAGGTGCCGGGCGCACCGGTTGCCCCGATCAGCACCTGCGGCCTGAACTGCCGGATCGCCTCCGTGAAACTGGCGCCGGGCACGGCGTGCGCATAAGGGCGGTTATGTGCTGCCAGACCATCACGGCCCTCTACCAGCAGGCCGGACTCGTCCACGAACCAGAGTCGCTCGCGTGCCGCCTGTTCACTCAACCCGGTCTTGACCAGCGCCGTCCTGATGAGGTCCGCAATCCCGGTCGCGGCGGAACCGGCGCCCAGAAACAGGACCCGCAGGTCGGAAAAATCAATCCCGGTGATGCGCCCCGAGGCCAGCACGCCTGCAAGCGCGACGGCCGCCGTACCCTGGATATCGTCATTGAAACACAGCACCCGGTCACGGTAGCGGTGCAGCAATGCATAGGCATTGGGCGAGAGAAAATCCTCGAACTGGATCAGCGCCCGCGGAAAGGCCTGTTGCACGGCCATCACGAATTCGTCGACGAGCGCCGCATAGTCCGCACCACCGATGCGCGGCCGGTTGACGCCGAGATACAGGGAATCATTGCGCAGTGCCTCGTTGTTGGTGCCGACATCCAGCATGACCGGCATGCACAGGTGCGGATGGATGCCGGCGCAGGCCGTGTACAGCGACAGCTTGCCGATGGAAATACCCATCCCGTTCGCGCCCAGATCACCCAGTCCCAGGATGCGCTCGCCATCGGTGACGACGATCAGGCGCACATCCTCCTCCGGCCAGTTGCGCAGGATATGCCGGATCCGTCCGCGGTCACCCGGTGTGATATAGAAGCCACGCGGCTGCCTGAAGATATGCGCGTATTCCAGGCAGGCCTGACCCACGGTCGGGGTATAGATCAGTGGCAGCAGCGCCTCGATATGGTTGATCACCACGCGGTAGAACAAGCGTTCGTTGCGGCCCTTTAATGCCAGCAGGAAGACATAGCGCTCGATATCGGAAGTCTTGCGGCGCAGGTTGTTCAGGGTACGCGCTTCCTGTTCCCGCAGGGTCGAAACCCGCGCCGGCAACAGGCCGCGCAGCCGGTAGCGCTCGCGCTCCTCCTCCGTGAACGCAGTCCCCTTGTTGAGCTCTGCGTCCTTGAGCCGCTCGTAACCCAGCGGTTCTACATATTTGGTCCGCATGTCCGACGACATCGCGCTGCTTCCTCCCCGGCATCATTCGCTCCCAGTGTAGCAAGACTGGACTGCCTGCAGCCTGAAAAATTGCGTCTGCAGGCAGTCCGTTCCGGGAACACCCGTTTTAATGATACAGGTGCATGCTGTAAGCCACGCGGGTGATGTTGACAATCATAATGGCCACGGAATCCACGGAAGGACACGGACATTATTGCCAATAGCTCGCTACCGTCCCGTCAAGTAGTCGCAATAATCCGGGTGGTGGTTGTATTGAAGTACAGCCACCACTGGCCAGTGGTTTGAGACATGTACGTAAACGCCGGATTCGTCGCCCCGGACAACGCGCAGCGGCGTTCCGGGGTGCAGGGGTTTCAAGCGTTCAGTGGATACCGGATAACGGTTGCAGCGTGTCCGGCATGACGATGAAAGGTTAACGGGACAGCAGGCATTGTTGACCCGCGTGTTTTTCCATGGATTCCGTGGCTGGTGAAATACAATCCTCCGGGATGGGATAGCAGCAGCCGCTACGGCAGCGGTAGCATCTTCCCGTGCGTCCGCCGCATTTGCGGACGCGGCCAGCGGCCTGGCGGCGCCAGTAGTCGATCAGGCGGTTGCGTGCCAGGGTATACAGCCAGGTCCGGAATGTTGCATCGGGGCGATAGTTGCGGCACGCCCTGATCGCCCGGGCCCAGACATCCTGGAGCAGTTCCTCGGCAACGTCACGCGGCGACTGGCGCAGGAAGTCGGTACAGGCCGCCGTGGTGACGCTGATACAAAACCTGGAAGGCCGCCAGTTCCCCGGCTGCGTAGCGCAGCATGCAATCCTCATCGCTGTCCTGCGTCACCTCAAAGGATCCCATCTGCATGCCCTCCTGCCTGTCGACAGTATGTCACAGACCGGCACAACGACGGCATCTGCCACCTGCCGGCTGGCGGAAAGTCCGCATCACAGCGTGGATGCAAGGCCGGCAAGCTGCAGGAATTCACCCCGGTAACCGAACGGGTCAGCACCCCGCGCATTGCGCGCAAGTGCCAGTACGTCGGCACAGGTGAAATCACCGGTATAGCGTGCGCCCCGCAACAACTGGCCAAAGGCCGCGACCGCGGCGGCAAGGCCGTCCAGTGCCGCGATGATCTTCGCAGACTGGTCGCCTGGCGTTGGTTCCAGCACAACACCCGAGGCACTGCATACACTACGATGGCAATCCTGTCCTGCGCATCCAGGCGGCGCAACAGCAGCCTGAGTGAAGACTTCAGCAGTTCCAGCTTGTTGGCCGCCGGCATGGAACCGGAAGCATCGACGAGAAATACCAGATTCGCCGCCGTCAGGTCCGCAGCCGGCGCCTCGAATCCCTGGATTCCGATCTGCAGCAGCCAGGGCCAGAACGGGTTAAATCCGGGAAAATTTTTCATGGTCTGGAACGGGTTCGAAGGAAAAACAGACAGGGGTGATGCAGATCAATTGACCCTCGTCCCGGGACAGCTATAGTCACAGTTGGTGAGGTCGGTCTTGTCAGCGACAGGGTGGCCTGCAAATCCACACGATGTCATACAAGCAGGGAGACAGGTAATGCCCGCAGAGAAACTTGAACCCGCCGCACTCTGCCGACGCTGTGATGCAGCGGATTTTTCATTCTCGACCACAGCGGACATCGCGGACCTGCCCGGATTCATCGGCCAGGCACGTGCCATGGAGGCGGTAAATTTCGGCATCGGCATCCAGCGCAGCGGCTACAACCTGTTTGCGCTTGGCCCGGCGGGCACGGGCAAGCAGGCGCTGGTACGCCGTCATGTCGAGGCACGAGCGGCGACAGAGGCCGTGCCGTCGGACTGGTGTTATGTCAATAACTTTGCAGACAATCGCAAGCCCCGCGCACTGGAACTGCCGCCGGGCAAGGCGATGGAACTCAGCGATGACATGGCAGCCCTGATCGAGGAATTCGGCAGTACCATACCTGGCGTTTTTGAAAGCGATGAATACCACACCCGCTCCGAGACCATCGAGCAGGAACTCAATGAACGCCAGGAGCAGGCATTTGAGTCCCTCAGCAAGAAGGCCGAGGAAAAGCAGATCGTCCTCATGCGCACGCCGACCGGGTTTACCCTGGCGCCGATGCGCGAGGGCAAACCAATGGCGCCGAAGGAATACCACAAGCTGCCCGAGGAAGAGCGCAGCAAAATCGAGGCAGATACGTCCGAGTTGCAGGACGAGTTGCGCGATACGCTGCACAAGATACCGCAATGGCAGGAGGAAACGCGGCAGAAATTTACCGACCTCAACCGCGAAATGGCAGCCGGCGTGGTCACTCACCGCATCGATGTCCTCAGGGAGAAATACCACCACCTGGAAAAGACAGTGCAATACTTCAACGATGTTGAAGAGGACATCATCGACAATTTCCGCAAGTTCCTGCCGGAGGAAAAGCGGCACGCCTCGCCGTTCGGCATCGAGCTCCCCGGCCAGGATGACGACTCTCACTGGTTCAATCGCTACCGGGTGAACGTGCTACTGGCGCATGATCTGAAGGAGGGTGCCCCGGTGGTCCATGAAGCGCTGCCCAGCTATAACAATCTGCTCGGTCGCATCGAGCACCAGGCCTTGCAGGGCGCGCTGATTACCGATTTCACCATGATCTGTGCCGGGGCGCTGCACCGCGCGAACGGCGGTTACCTGCTTCTCGATGCCCTCAAGGTCCTGACCCAGCCGTTTGCCTGGGACGCCCTCAAGCGGGCGCTGGCATCGCGCCAGGTCAACATCGAGTCGCTGGCGCAGATCACCAGCCTGATCAGCACGGTATCCCTGGAGCCGGAACCGATACCACTGGACGTCAAGGTGATCCTGATCGGAGAACCGTTTATCTACTACCTGCTGTCCTACTATGACCCCGAATTCGCAGACCTGTTCAAGGTACAGGTGGACTTCGACACCCGCATGGACAGGTCACCCGATAGTCAGCAGCAGTACGCGCAACTGATCGCCACGCTGGCACGCCGGGAAGACCTGCTGGCGTTCGACCGCGAGGCCGTGGCTCGCGTCATCGACCACAGCGCCCGCCTCGCCGAGGACAATGAAAAGCTCGCCACCCACATGCGTTCCCTGACGGACCTGCTGCAGGAGAGTGACTACTGGGCAAGGGACCGGCAGGCCGGGGTCGTCACGGCCAGCGACGTGCAGCGGACCATCGACGCGCAGGTACGTCGTGCCGACCGTCTGCGCACCCGGGTCCAGGAAGAGATCCAGCGTGGCACCATCATGATCGATACCCGGGGCAGCAAGGTCGGACAAATCAACGGCCTGTCGGTATGGATGCTGGGCGGTTTCAGTTTCGGTCAGCCAACCCGTATCACCGCGCGGGTACGCATGGGCAAGGGGCGCGTTGTCGACATCGAGCGCGAGGTTGAGATGGGCGGTCCGATTCATTCCAAGGGCGTACTGATCCTGTCCCACTTTCTCGGTGCACGCTATGCCCTTGACTACCCGCTGTCCTTGTCCGCCAGCCTGGTGTTCGAACAATCCTACGGCGGTGTAGAGGGCGACAGTGCCTCATCCGCCGAACTCTATGCCTTGTTGTCCGCACTGGCCGAGGTGCCGCTGCGCCAGTCACTGGCGGTCACCGGTTCCGTCAATCAGCATGGCGAAATCCAGGCCATCGGCGGTGTCAACGAAAAGATCGAGGGCTTCTTCGATATCTGCAACAACCAGGGCCTGAGTGGTGAACAGGGGGTCCTGATACCGGCGTCGAACGTCAAACACCTGATGCTGCGCCACGATGTCGTGGCAGCTGTCGAGGCCGGCCGCTTTGCGGTCTACCCGGTCAGCAGCGTGGACGACGGCATCGAGTTGCTGACCGGAATAACCGCCGGCGTCCGGGATGCGCAGGGCCGGTTCCCCGAGGCCAGCATCAACAGGCTGGTAGAGGACAGGCTGGTGCAGTTTACAACCCGCATGCTCGAACTGGGCAGGGAATTGGGAAAGCGTGAACCCGGCGACCCGGGACAACAGCTGTGAGCGAGACACGGGACACCTCCGGCACCCGGCGCATTGCAGTCACGCTGGATGCCTTTGACCTCAACGTCATAGCGCTGGACCAGGCCGCGCGCCTCGCGGAGCGCATGGGCGCAAGGCTTGAAGGCATATTTGTCGAGGACATCGACCTGTTGCAGCTGGCTGAACTGCCCTTCCTGCGTGAGATACGCAGATCGTCGCGCTCGGTGACGGCGATGAACCCGCTGCGCATGGAACAGGAATTCCGGGTGCTGGCACGCCGGGCCGAGCGGCTACTGGGAGAGCAGGCTGCGCGTCACAATGTAGCGTGGTCATTCCGGATCTGGCGCGGGTCGATTGACGCTGAGCTGCTGGATGCCGTGATGGAGGTCGATATTCTCGCCCTGTCGCGTCTGGGATCGGCGCTGACACGCGGTCACCCGGCACGCGCCGGACACAATGCCATTGCTGTCATGTACGGAGACAGTGAAGCAGCAGCACGCGCACTGGAAACGGCAGCCGGCATGGCGGCCGAACAAAAGGCCGGGCTGAACATTCTGTTACCCCCGGCCGGGAACATCGACACTGCGGTGCTACAGCAAGCACTGGTTTCGCGACTGGGAGAGCAGGCGGGCGTGGTACAGTTCATCACCCTGACTGATATCTCCCTGGCATCTCTGCTGGAAGCGTTGGCCGATTCCGGGAGCGCCGCACTGGTACTGCAGCGGGATCATGAACTGCTGCAGGCCCCAACGCTCAGGCAGTGTCTTAACAGTCTCAACTGCCCGTTGCTGGTGGTGCGTTGATTCAATAATAGAAACGGCGACACGCGCGGTGCCGCCGTTTTTGCTGTCACTTTGGCCTGCGGCACAGAAACCGCAGGTTTTTCAGGATCAGGCTATTGACCCAGCACCAGCTGGCCATTCTCTACCGGGATACGCTCACCCGGCCGCTGGTCCATCCGCACTGTCGCTTCTTTATCACCCAGGCGATAGGTCACATCGTAGCCAATCACCTTCTGGCTGGTATCGGTCACGGTACGGCAGCGGCGTTCGATAGTTGTAACCGTGTCCTTGGCCTGCATGTTCCCCTGCACCTTGTTGCCGGCATACCCCCCGGCCGCGGCACCGGCCACGGTGGCGATCTTCTTGCCGCTGCCACCACCAATCTGGTTACCCAGTACACCGCCGATGACCGCACCGGTTACCGTGCCAAGAACCTTGTGTTCGTCCTTTACCGGCGCCTGTCGGGTCACCGGCACATCTTCACAAACTTCCCGGGGCGTCTGCACGTCCTCCGTCGCCTCGACAACATTGATAACCTCGGCGTAACCGGGTTCCTTGTCACCGAGCATATTCAAACCGGCAATGACACCGCCCGCGGTGGCCACCACGGCACCGACCACCAGACCGGTTAACATTGACTTGTTCATTCTGACCTCCTTTGGAGAAAAAACCCGCATCCAATGCATCTACGGACCCTGTTCGAAGTATAGCAATGCCGGCATGCAGGATGTGAGATGTGGTGCCGAAAATTTCGCAGCGAAACCATTCACCAGGAAATACGGACGGCAATGTATCTCTCTGAATCAACTTGTTTTTACAAAAATAACCGACAGACGATGGCTTGCGCAGGGGAGGCAGACGGCCTGACATGAAATGTCCTCCACAGCGGCGAATTCGCGCGGCTCCCTCGCGAGCCGGACGTCGATGCCGGGCAAGCCCAGAACAATTCGCGTAAAATGCATATTCCTTTGAAAGCCGTCACAGTTCATCATATGGGCACTCGATAGACTCCCTAGTACTGCCGACAGAGACATACACGATCAGCCGCCAGTCACACCGGATCGGGGCCCGGGTCGTCGGCAATGTCGTGACACACCTGCAGTATCACGGCACTCACGGGAATCTACATTAAAGGTGAAATCATGAAACAGATAACATCCTTACTGAGCAGAAATTCTTCACTCCTTGGCTTGCTGGCATTCTCGGCCGCCCTGTTTTCCCAGACCGTAGCTGCCGGAAGCCAGTATTTCGGAAACGGTGCACCTCAAAGCAGCTCCGAACTCCCGGCAGGCGAATTGCGGGAATCGATCGGATCACTGCCCGCATCAGCTCAACTAAGGGCCCTGCAATGGCTGCAGAGTGTCGAGTTCAGTGCGCAGGATGTCTCATACATGAATGCCGATCCACAGGGCAGCATTTTCTACGTGGATACCTACATGACAGCGAAACCATCCGGAGAGAAAGCCGCCACGACATCCGGCCCCCGGGGGATCACTGCCAAAAACGTGTTTCAGCTGCATAGCAACCCGGGCGCTGCCAACACCATCTTCGTGGATTTCGATGGTGCAACAATCACTGGCAAGGCATGGAACAAACAGGCCAGGGTCTCCTCATTGCAGGCAAAACCCTACGACACCGATGGTAATCCGAAATCCTTCAGCGCTTCCGAGGTCAGCAGCATGGCTGAAATCTGGGAGCGGATTGCAGAGGACTTCGCACCTTTCGATGTCGACGTTACCACCGAGGACCCGAAACAGTACGGACAAAATGTGGCCTGGATTCTGATCACCGACAGCGCCCCCCGTGGCAAGCAGCCGCTACCCTCAGCCAAGGCCGGCAGCACGACCTACATGAACGTTTTCGGCTACACGCACGCTGACTATTACTCACCTGCGCTGATCTACCACAACAACCTTGGATCAACCGCCTCCATCGCCGAGGCATCCTCGCACAGCATCGGCCATATCATGGGCCTGAGCCATGACACGACCGTAGGCTTTGGCAAGGGTAATGTGTCATGGGCGCCGATCATGGGGGTCAACCACACCAACCAGGTTACCCAGTGGAGCAAGGGAGACTATCGCGGCGCGATAAACAAGCAGGACGATATCGGCATCCTCG
>JASFOC010000078.1:0-8349 GCA_050116715.1 Gammaproteobacteria bacterium | reverse complement strand
AATAATGATAGGGATGGCATTACAGGTGTGTTGTTGTTCTGCAATAACAGCGTCCTGCAGTGCCTGGAAGGGTCGCGTGAGGCGGTAAATCATGCCTACGCGAGGATCGTCAGGGACAAACGGCACCAGAATCCCCTGCTTGTTGATTACCGGGATATTTCCGCCCGGTTGTTCTCCAGCTGGTCAATGGGGTATGTGCCGGAATCATCTGTCACTCGTCCGATCCTGCTGAAGTATGCTGTCTCGAAGAACTTTGAGCCAAGGCTGTTAAGCGGCGAAAGTTGCCTGAACATGCTGGCTGAGCTGACCCGGACGGTTCGCATGGTCTGAGTCGTTCTCCGGGGATGGGGCAATCCGGCCCTTTACATGAGAACTGTTCTCATTAACACTGTTGTCTCCCTGTTTGTAATCCGGGGCAAGCAGGCGGTATCAAGTGAGGGCAAGCAGAGGATGCCACGCAGCTTTTGCGAAGACCTCAGGGACCAGCGGTTGTTCCTGCTGATCAAGGCATGGCTTGCAAGGTGCCATCTGATCGCTGTCCCGACAAACAGAATACTGAATAATTGAGAAGGAGGTGCTAGCAAATGAGTAAAGAAAACACCAGAAAGGCAATCAAGCTTCTAAACAAGATCATGGAGCTGGAGCTCGCCGGCGTCGTACGTTACACGCATTATTCCCTGATGATATTCGGCTATAACAGGATTCCCATTGTGGGCTGGATGAAAAGTAATGCCGAGGAAGGCCTGGTTCATGCGCATCGGGCAGGAGAGATGGTCACGCTTCTGGGCGGGCATCCCTCGCTGAAAATCGGTTCTTTGCTGGAAACAGAAAAGCATGATATCGGTGATATTCTTCGGGAAAGCCTGGAGCATGAACAGGCGGCACTGGATGCCTATTACGACCTGCTGAAACTTGCGGAGGGCGGAAAACTTGTCCTGCTGGAGGAATATGCCAGGGAAATGATTGTCGAGGAGGAACTGCATCTTGACGAGGTTAATAAAATGCTGAGAAAGCCGGGGGATGTTGAAGCATTCAAGCCCGAAAAATGACCCGGTAGTGGAGTGGCAGGCCCGATGACGTGTGCTGGCGGAGGGACGGTAAGCCAGTTCTTCCGCCAGCTTTATTTCCTGTGAGCGATCTGTAGACACGACAACCAGTGAACGTGGTCAAGCCACTTTCAAGGGAGGTGCAACAATGAAACTGGAATCACTGGCCCTGCATTGTGGCTATGAGTCGGAAGCCACAACCCGGGCTGCTGCTGTACCCATTTACCAGACGACCTCCTATACCTTTGATAATACCCGGCACGGTGCAGACCTGTTTGACCTGAAGGTCAAGGGAAACATCTATACGCGGATAATGAACCCGACCACCGATGTGCTTGAGCAGCGACTGGCGGCAATGGAAGGGGGAGTCGCCGCGTTGGCGGTGGCCTCGGGGATGGCGGCGATCACCTATGCCATCCAGTGTATCTGCAGTGTCGGGTCCAACATTGTCAGCACCAGCCAGTTGTACGGCGGTACCTACAACCTGTTTGCCCACACCCTGCCGAAGCAGGGCATTGAGGTCCGTATGGTTTCAGCGGATGACTTTGACGGGTTCGAGCAGGCGATAGACGAAAACACCCGGGCGGTATTTTGCGAGTCTATCGGCAACCCCGCGGGCAACGTCGTCGACATCGCCAGGCTGGCGGAAATCGCCGCGCGGCACGGCGTGCCCCTGATGGTGGACAATACGGTTGCGACGCCTTACCTGTGCCGCCCGTTCGAGCTGGGCGCTGCCATCGTGATTCACTCACTGACGAAATACATCGGCGGTCATGGTAATTCGATCGGCGGCATCATCGTCGACTCCGGCACCTTTGACTGGGTGGCAAACAGGGAAAGGTTTCCCCTGCTGAACGAGCCGGACCCCTCCTATCACGGGGTCGTCTACACGGAAGCGCTCGGACCGGCCGCCTATATCGGGCGATGCCGGGTGGTGCCACTCAGGAACACCGGCGCGGCACTCTCGCCGACAAACGCATTCCTCATCCTGCAGGGCCTGGAGACACTGGGCCTGCGGATGGCACGGCATTGTGAGAACGCCGAGAAGCTTGCCGCCTACCTCGGAAACCACGACAAGATCAGCTGGGTCAACTACGCGGCATTGCCGGACAGCCCTTATTACCCGACATGCCAGAGAATTACCGGCGGCAAGGCCTCGGGAATCCTGAGCTTCGGCATCAAGGGCGGCATCGAGGCAGGCGGGCAGTTTATCGATGCCCTGCAGATGATATTGCGACTGGTCAATATCGGCGACGCCAAGTCACTGGCCTGTCATCCGGCATCGACTACCCACCGGCAACTCAACGAGGCCGAGCTGAAGGCCGCCGGGGTCAGTGCCGACCTGGTGCGGATCTCGGTTGGTATCGAGGCTATCGATGACATTATTGACGATGTCAGCCAGGCGCTCGACCAGGTCGGGTAGGCGGTATCCCGGCATCTGGAGGCAGACCACGATTGAGCGTCGCGGGTCATTCTGAGCCCTGGCCTGTTACCTGTACCGCCGGCCTTACCAGGGTGACAAGTATGATGCCCGTCGCGATAAGGGCGATCCCCGCGGCATGGTAGAGATGTAGCTGCTCACCCAGGAGAAAATAAGCCAGGACAACTGTGAACAGGGTCTGTAAATAGAAGGTAACGCTTGCCTTTGCTGCCCCCAGCATTGCAATGCCGGTGTTGAATAGCAGGTACATGATGCCGCCCCCCGGGATGGCTACATAGGCGATAGCCGCGAGATCGTGCCAGTCAACGCTGATCCGCGGGTCATACAATACTTCCCAGATATAAAACGGGGTCGCCGCAAGCGTTGCCGACCCAAGGATGAGAACGAGCAAGGGTAGCGCGGGGAGATCGATTTTGACCTTCTTTATCATCACGGTGTAAAAAGAGAAGCACAGCACCGCGGCAAGAACGAGGAGATCTCCGGTATTCACACCCATGTGGATTAAGGTATCCGGGTTGCCCTGCGCAACAACTGCCAGTACGCCGGTGAAACAGAGGATGACCCCGAAGACCTGCAGTGTTGTCAGCCGGTCACCCAGAAACACTGCGGCAAGGATGATCGCGGTGATTGGCCATACCGAAAACACGATGCTGACATTGATCGCCGAAGAATGGTGCAGTGCGGTGAACAGGGCGCCCTGGGTGAGCGCGATACCAAGCGCGCCAACGAGGAAAATGATCTTGAAGTGATCCCGCAGCCGGGCTGCCATTCCCCTGTAATGGGCGGCAACGAACGGCAGCAGGAACAGCGTTGCGAACAGCAGACGGTAGAATACCAGTGTCCAGGGTGGAGTATAGGTACCCGCCCATTTGACGGCAACAAATACGCCCGCCGCCAGCAACCAGCAGAATGCCAGCAGCCCCACTGCTTCATTTCTTTCGCCGGGAGTCCGGGCGTCAGCCTGAACCTGGCCCTTGATAGTTTGCATGATCGCGTGCGGCATGGCGGTTATTCCTTCAGCTTGTGTCTGGTGAGGAGACCATGATCCAGCCTCTCGCGTCGATCTGTTTTACCTGGAACCCCGAGAGCCACGGTCTGTTTGCCTGGCTGTGAGGGGGTCGGTGTCGAAGCGGATGCCACGCCAGCCTCCGGGCATGAAGTTGCGGATGTTCCTGTGGGTATCCGCGTCGGGATGCAGCAGAACGTCCTCCCGGTAGTGGCGCCCGAAACAGGCCAGCGTTTCGCCTTCTGACAGGCTGTGCCGGCGCGCAAAGGCAACAGTTTGCAGGCGCCCGGGTTTGCGCCTGCCCTGTTGTGTATTGCGCCGTTGCGGAAGGCTGCCGACGTAAAGTCATATAATGAATCGATCAGCGTCACGACAGCGTCGAATTCGATGGATTCCGGGCTGCACCGCAGTTGCTGCAGGAAGTCGTCCAGGGACATGTGCGGGCCCGGTCAGTGATGTCGAGCGGCGGACTGGATGGAAATCAGCTCGTCGAAGCGCTTGATGTGTTCCAGCGGGCCGGTGGTTGCTGCGGGTCCCAGCGGTCATGGATGCGCAGGGTGGTTTCGACCTGTAACAGGACGTCGGCGATACGGTTGTGAATGTGCTGCATGCCGCCATTATACCGGTGTCCCCGGGCGCAGAAAGCTGCTGATGTCCCTGGAAAAAGCGTTTCTGTGCATGGTTTTTGACCGGCTTGCGGCAGAAAAATATGGAATTCCCGCCAGTTTCGTTATAATCCCGCGGCACAAATGCCGGCGGGACAGCGCACTTGGCTGCCCGCGAGCACAGGTCTGCCGCGCCGTCGTGGCCAGGTTGCGCGCATTGTCTGGTTGCCAGATTACCCATTTACCCATACTTGAGTAGCAGGAATATGACTGATCTATCCTTATATAGAAACATCGGTATCTTCGCCCACGTCGATGCAGGCAAGACCACGACGACAGAACGCATCCTGAAGCTGACCGGCAAGATCCACAAGACCGGTGAGGTTCACGACGGCGAGGCGACTACCGATTTCATGGAGCAGGAACAGGAACGCGGCATTACCATCCAGTCCGCGGCCACCAGCTGTGCATGGAACGGTCATCGTCTGAATATCATCGATACCCCCGGGCACGTCGACTTCACCATCGAGGTGTATCGCTCCCTGAAAGTGCTGGATGGCGGCATCGGCGTGTTTTGCGGCTCCGGGGGGGTGGAACCGCAGTCAGAGACCAACTGGCGTTATGCCAACGATTCCGAGGTCGCGCGCATCATCTTCGTCAACAAGCTCGACCGCATGGGTGCCGACTTCTACCGCGTGGTGCAGCAGGTCAGGGACGTGCTGGACGCCGTGCCGCTGGTCATGGTGCTGCCGATTGGTATCGAGGACGAGTTCAAGGGCGTCGTCGACCTGCTGTCACGCAAGGCGTATATCTGGGACGACTCCGGTGACCCGGCTGCCTACACGGTCGAGGAGCCACCGGCTGATATGGCGGACAAGATCGAGGAATGGCGCGAGAAACTGGTCGAGACTGCAGTCGAGCAGGACGACGACCTGATGGAGAAGTACCTGGAAGGCGAGGAGATCCCGGTCGAGGATCTGAAGCGCTGCATCCGCAAGGGCACCATCGCGCTGGACTTTTTCCCGACCTACTGCGGTTCCGCATTCAAGAACAAGGGCATCCAGCTGGTGCTGGATGCGGCCGTGGACTACCTGCCGAACCCGACGCAGGTCACCCCGCAGCCGGAAGTCGACCTGGAAGGCAACGAAACCGGCAAGGTGGCCAAGGTCGATCCCGACCTGCCGCTGCGCGCGCTGGCGTTCAAGATCATGGACGATCGCTTTGGCGCACTGACCTTCATCCGCATCTATTCCGGCCGGCTGGAAAAGGGCATGACGGTACTGAACACCTTCACCGGCAAGACCGAGCGAATCGGCCGTATCGTCGAAATGCACGCAAATTCACGCGAAGAGCTGACCAGTGCACAGGCCGGCGACATCGTGGCCGTGATCGGCATGAAGAACGTGCAGACCGGCCATACGCTGTGTGATCCGAAGGACCCGGCCACGCTGGAGCCGATGGTGTTCCCGGACCCGGTGATCTCCATCGCCGTGGCACCGAAAGACAAGGGCGGCGCCGAGAAAATGGGCATCGCGCTCGCCAAGATGATCAAGGAAGACCCGTCGTTCCGCATGGAGACCGACGAGGACAGTGGCGAGACCATCCTCAAGGGCATGGGCGAGCTGCACCTCGACATCAAGATCGACATCCTGAGGCGCACCCATGGCATCGACGTGGAAGTCGGCAAGCCGCAGGTGGCCTACCGCGAAACCATCACACAGCGCGTGGAAGACAGCTATACCCACAAGAAGCAGACCGGTGGTTCCGGCCAGTTCGCGAAGATCGATTACATCGTCGAGCCGGGTGAGCCGGGCAGCGGCTACGAATTCGAATCCGTGGTCACCGGCGGCACAGTGCCGCGCGAGTTCTGGCCTGCCGTGGACAAGGGTTTCCAGAAGAGCATGGTGAAAGGTGTGCTGGCGGGCTATCCGTGCCTGGACTTCAAGGTGACACTGGTCGACGGGGGTTACCACCCGGTTGACTCCTCGGCCGTGGCCTACGAACTGGCCGCCGCTGCCGCCTACCGCCAGTCGATGCCGAAGGCCGGCCCGCAAATGATGGAGCCGATCATGCGGGTGGACGTGTATACACCGGAGGAGCAGGTCGGTGACGTGATCGGCGACCTCAACCGCCGCCGCGGCATGATCAAGTCGCAGGAGCCGGGCGCCACCAACGTGCACATCAGGGCGGAATGTCCGCTCAGCCAGATGTTCGGCTACATCGGCGACCTGCGCACCATGACTTCCGGGCGTGGCCAGTTCTCCATGGAATTCCTGCACTACATGCCGTGCCCGAAGAATGTCGCGGACGAGGTGATCAAGGAAGCCAGGGAGCGCGAGGAAGCGAGGTAGCAGTCAGAAAGGATCGGTTAGAGGGGCCGGTGACACGTCATGATCTCATGTCTTTGCCAGCGGCCCCTTTAATACTCCATGGCACTCAAGCCGAAAATATACAAATCGAGAATTTCGCTTTCCGATATCGACCGGGATTATTATGCCGCGCTCAATTTGACGATCGCGCAACATCCTTCTGAAACACTTGAACGCATGATGGTGCGCGTTCTGGCATATTGCATCAATGCGCAGGAACACCTGGCGTTCACCCGTGGGCTCTGTGTCGTTGATGAACCCGATATATGGGTCCGCACGCTGGATGACCAGATTGCGCTGTGGATCGATGTGGGTGAGCCGGCAGTAGACCGGATAAAAAAAGCTGCACGACTCTCCCGTGCGGTCAGGGTTTACAGTTTCAATTCCAGATCGGCTGTCTGGTGGGAGCAGGGGCGGGCCAGCTTCAAGCAGCTGCCGGTGTCTGTTTACCGGTTTCCGTGGGAAAGTATCCAGGCCCTGGCAGCGCTGGTGCAGCGCACCATGGCGCTTTCTGTCACCATTAGCGGCGACTCCGCCTATGTTGCTGCAGCAGCAGGAGCGTGTGAATTGACCTGGGTGCCCTTGCAGGTGGCGTCGTGAAACCGGCGGAGAGAATAAGGCCTGTTCCCGCTCTCCCCGCGCCCGGTCAGGCTAGTGCCAGGTACGCCCAGACTGCAGCAATGGTAATTGCGATGCCGGCCAGCCCGAGCAGGATCGTACTCAGGTGGTTCTTTCGCCAGCCCCTGAATACCCAGTAGCTCTCCAGGCCTATAAAGCCGGCTGCAACGCCGGTGGCAAGGATGATGTCCTTGTTGGGTATGTCCATGGGCCACAGGAAAATAAGAAAAAATGTAAAGGCAATACCCAGTGGCGCCAGTGAAAAAATCCAGTCCTGGATTTCCTGCGGGTCCCTGCCTGTTTTCAGCAGTTTGCTGACCTTGTTGGTGTCTGCCATGAAACTTCCCCCGTGTTTTTGTGTTGCCGAGAATGTCAGTTCTGAACCAGAGCCGCTAGGCTGCGACTGATAGATGACATTTTGCCGCATATTCTATCCACTGTCTCATAGTAGTAGCGGCACGAGATTTATCCAGCTGACTGCGCGGCGGTGGTCAGGGTTTCTTGTTTTCCATTCACATTATTACATCCTGAATTAGTGAATAAGTAGTTACCACAATATCCGCGTTATCCCGGTTTTGCTAAGTTTCCTCCCATAGCCCGGGAGGAGAAACCCTTACTGGTCGTGCAGATAAGAATCGGTCTGCGCAGGCACTGCCATGAGCCCTGGCGGGCATCGCTCAACGGGTTTGCCTTGACTGATAAACATGCTGGAGGAGAGACGCCATGGAACAAACAATACACAGTATAGAAAGCGAGCCGGCACACACTGTAGAAATCGTGGTGCACATATCCGAAGGACTGGACGAAGTGCAGCGCGGAAACCTGGTTGCCGTACTGAACAGCAATGCCGGTATCGTTGCAGCGGAATTCTGCCCGCTTCGCTATCACCTTATGCTCGTCCGATATAACAAGGATTTGTATTCTTCGCAGGATGTACTGGATCGTGTCAAGTCACAAAATGTCACTGCGAGGCTGATCGGCCCGATATGATGCTCAGGCGGTATCAGAACAGCTGACTTCCCGGGCAGGAATACTTTTCAAAACTACCCTTTTCCTCACAAGGCGGCTTGCCGGCCGCCATCTTTTTATGTCCGGACTGTGCCGGGCGGTGCTTGCCTCAGGCCGGGGCGTCAGTCTCTCCCTGCTTCGGCGCGCTGCAGAACGTGCAACTGCTTCCCCAGCGTGCTCATGCGTGAGCCAACCAGCGGGAGAGGCCGCGCCGGCAGCAGCATATTCCAGTAAATATGCTTGAATGCGAGTTTGC
>JASFOC010000077.1:0-8358 GCA_050116715.1 Gammaproteobacteria bacterium | reverse complement strand
TCGGCGTTGCCAATGTCTTCCGAGGCCATGCGCACAATGCGCCGCGCCAGGTACAGGGGGTCACAGCCGCCGTCCAGCATGCGCACCAGCCAGTACAGGGCGGCATCGGGCGCCGAGCCACGCACCGACTTGTGCAGTGCAGAGATCTGGTCGTAGAAGTCATCCCCACCCTTGTCGAAGCGGCGGCTGCCGCCGGCAATCACCTCGTTGAGGACGGTCTCGGGGATGACGTTTCTGGTGCCGATTTCCTCGGCAAGGTCGGCGGCGATCTCCAGCAGGTTCAGGGCGCGCCGGGCATCCCCGTCTGCCGCCTGTGCCAGCCGGTCACGCAGTTTGTCATCCATTTCCAGTTCGCGTTCCCCCAGGCCATGGGTGCGGTCGGCCAGGGCTGCATCCACGATGCGGCGCAGCGCTTCGGGTTCCAGGCGCTTCAGCACATAGGTGCGTGCCCGCGATAACAGTGCGCTGTTCAGTTCGAAAGACGGATTCTCCGTGGTGGCGCCGATGAAGATAATGGTGCCGTCCTCGACATAGGGCAGGAAGGCATCCTGCTGGGCCTTGTTGAAACGGTGCGCCTCATCGACGAACAGGATGGTCTGGCGGCCTTCCAGGTCGCGTACCCGGCGCGCCGCAGCGACGGCCTCGCGGATGTCCTTGACGCCCGCCAGCACCGCGGACAGGGTCATGAACTCGGCCTGTGTCTGTTCGGCCAGCAGTTTGGCCAGCGTGGTCTTGCCGGTGCCTGGCGGGCCCCACAGGATCATCGAGTGAAGGTTGCCCTCTTCGATAGCGCGACGCAGCGGCTTTTCGGGACCGAGGATATGCGGCTGGCCGGTGAAGGCGTCGAGCGTGCGGGGACGCATGCGATCTGCCAGTGGCCGGTAGGAAGCGGACGCTTGCGTCATGTGGCTGGCATGTCAGGCAGCTGTGTTACTGCACGTCTCCAACGACATCTGCACCGGCGGGTGGCACGAACACGAACAGGTCCGCCGCCAGCGAGGGGTTGCGTTCGAGTCTGCTGAAGCGGAACGTGGTGGTGTTGCCGAAACTGTCCTGTGCGGTAATCTCCTGCAGCACGCCGGCCTCCAGGTACAGGTTGAGTGCCGTGATATTGCTGTCGTCGGTTTTGGGCAACAGGCGAACACTGTCACCGTCGTCTTCGAGGGTGAAGACCTGCTCCAGGGGTTGCTCTCCACTGAGCAGCATCGCCGGCGTTGCCGTCAGCACCTTGTCGGCCGGCTGGACAGTAACCTGTTCAAGGTCCTCGTCGTACGACCAGAGCCGCGTGCCGTCCGCCACGATCTGCTGGCGGTAAGGTTCCTCATAATCCCAGCGAAAGCGCCCCGGTCGCATGATCCACATGTGTCCCCGGGAGCTTTGTTGTACTCTGCCGTATTCGTCCACGACCTGCTGCTCGAAATCCGCCTGCAATGTTTTCAGGCCGGCAAAGAAGTTGCGCAGGGCTTCTGTCGGCTGTTCCGCGTGGCTGGTGGTACACGACAACAGCAGCAGGCCCAGCAGTGCCTGCCCGGTGGCACGCAGCTTCATGCGTCCACCGGCGGTGGTGCCAGCACCTGGCGGGAGCCATTGGTTTCCATGGGGCCTACGACACCGGTTTCCTCCATATGTTCAATCATGCGAGCAGCGCGGTTGTAGCCGATCTTGAGACGGCGCTGAACCCCTGAGATGGAGGCCTTGCGCGTCTGGGTCACGATAGACACGGCCTGGTCATACAGCGGGTCGGACTCGGTGTCATCGCCGCTGCCGCCACCATTTGCCGGTGACAGGCCCGGGACCGGTTCGCTGGAAACCTCCAGGATCTCGGTCATGTAGTCAGGCGCAGACTTGCCTTTGAGGTGTGCGGTGACCTTGTGCACTTCCTGGTCGGAGACGAAGGCGCCGTGAACACGAACCGGAACGCTGGTGCCGGGTGGCATGTACAGCATGTCGCCGTGACCCAGCAGTTGATCGGCGCCCATCTGGTCGAGGATGGTGCGCGAATCAATTTTTGACGAGACCTGGAAAGCGATGCGCGTCGGGATGTTGGCCTTGATCAGGCCGGTAATCACGTCGACCGACGGACGCTGGGTGGCGAGGATCAGGTGCACACCGGCTGCACGCGCCTTCTGTGCCAGGCGGGCAATCAGTTCTTCCACCTTCTTGCCGACGACCATCATCATGTCAGCCAGTTCGTCGATGATGATCACGATGTACGGCAGTGTCGTCAATACCGGATGCTCGGTTCCCTCCAGTGCTTCCTCGGGATTGAACAGCGGGTCCGGGATCGGCTTGCCGGCCTGCTCCGCCTCCCTGACCTTGCGGTTGTAGTTGGCGATGTTGCGCACACCGAGCGCCGCCATCAGGCGGTAGCGACGTTCCATTTCGCCGACACACCAGCGCAATGCGTTCGCCGCCTCGTTCATGTCGGTGACGACCGGTGTGAGCAAGTGCGGAATACCCTCGTACACCGACAGTTCCAGCATCTTCGGGTCGATCATGATCAGGCGTACATCCTTCGGCAGGGTCTTGTACAGCAGGCTCAGCACCATGGCATTGACGGCAACGGATTTGCCGGAGCCGGTGGTGCCGGCGACCAGCAGGTGCGGCATCTTCGCCAGGTCCGCGACAATCGGGATGCCGCTGATGTCCTTGCCCAGTGCCAGCGTCAGCGGCGAGGTCGATTCATCGTATTCGCGGGTGTTGAGAATTTCGCTCAGGCTGATGATGGCCCGGTGTTCATTGGGAATTTCCAGCCCGATGTACGATTTCCCTGGAATGACTTCCACCACGCGTACGCTGATGGCAGACAGCGCACGCGCGATGTCCTTGGACAGGTTGCTGACCTGGCTCACCTTGACCCCCGGACCCAGGTCGAGTTCGAAGCGGGTAATCACCGGGCCCGGGTTGACGCCAACCACCTCCACCTCGATGTTGAAGTCCAGCAGTTTCATCTCGACCAGGCGTGACATGGCCTCCAGTGCTGAAGGAGAATAACCGGCTTCGGAGGGCCGGGGATCATCGAGCAGTGACAGCGGGGGCAACTCGGTGTTGGGTGGCGGGTCGAACAGCGGTACCTGGCGTTCACGTTCCTTGCGCTCGCTTTTTTCCGGCTGCTTGATGACAGGTTCGATTCGCACCGGTTTGCGTTTGGCAGCCTTTTTCTGGCTGGCACGAATCACCTCCTCGCGCTCGGTACGGGCCTTCCTGGCTGCCAGTTGTTCCGGAATGCGGCTGGCGCGTGCATACAGCCAGTCAAACGCACGCAGCGTGTACCTGCCGGTAATGTCCATCACGATCAACCAGGAAATGCCGGTGAACAGGGTCACGCCGGTGAGGAACAGTGCCAGCAGGAACAGGGTCGCACCGATCGGGCTGACCACCTCTACCAGGCCGTTGGCAACGACGTTGCCGAGCACGCCGCCTGCCCCGGCCGGCAGACCGCCGTATGCATTGCCCGCTTCCAGTGTGGCCAGTGCGGCGCCGGCACCGACCGTCATCAGGAAGCCGGCCCAGCGGATTGCCAGCACGTGCAGATCGATGCCGCCCGCGGGTGTGCGCCCCCGGTATACCAGCCAGCCGCTGTAACCGACCATTACCGGAAACAGGTAGGCCAGGTAACCCAGCAGGTAGAGCAGGACATCGGCCAGCCAGGCCCCGATCAGGCCGCCCGCATTGTAGATCCGGGTCACTGCCTCGCTGTTGGACCAGCCGGGATCGGCCGGGTGATAGCTCGCCAGTGACACCAGCAGGAACAGCGCGATTGCACCCAGCAACAGCAGTGCGCCCTCGCGCAGCCCCCGCGTGACCTGGTGGGTTAATTTTCCCGGTTGTTCGCCTTTCTTCCGCCGTGCCTGAGCCAAAATAACCCTCTTTCGCAAGTTGTTACGCCAATCACAGGATTCTATTCGAAATTATTTCCCAAGCAAGTGTTTCAGAGCCGCATGTTCGATGTGCCCTCCAGCGACATTGATGCCACGCCGCAAATCGGCATTCGAGTGCCAGTCCGGCTGGCTGATGCCGTGCACATAAGGCAGTAGTGCCGCCGACAGGGCCTGTGAAGCACTTCTCGGCACCGCCCCTGGCATGTTGGTGACGGCGAAATGTACCACGCCTGACTCGATATAGGTGGGATCGGCATAGTTCGTCGGACGCGTGGTCTCGATGCAGCCACCCTGGTCAACCGAGATGTCGACGATGACGCTGCCCGGCTGCATGGCAGCAACCAGGGCACGGCTGACGATATGCGGTGCACGGTCCCCGGGTATGAGGACCGCGCCAATGAGCAGGTCCGCGGTTGCAACCTCGCGCTCGATGGCGTCCCGATAGGGGTATAAACCGGTAACGTTGTTGCCCAGTGCACGCATCGCGGCAAGCCGGTCACGCCGCGGGTCGAATACCACGATCCCGGCACCCATGGCGGCGGCCATGGCAGCCGCATTGCCGCCGGCATTGCCGGCGCCGATGATAACCACCCGACCACGTTCGGCGCAGGGCAACCCCCCCAGCAACAGCCCCTTGCCGCCCTGTGGCTGGTGCAGAAGACTGGCGCCGATCTGGCTCGCCAGCCTGCCGGCGATATCACTCATCGGCGCCAGCAGAGGCAGCTGTCCGGTATCCGTGGCAACCGTTTCGAATCCGACGGCTGTCAGCCCGATCTGCTGCAGTCGCTGCAGCAGTTCGAGGTTGGCCGCGAGATGCAGGAAGCAGAACAGCAGGTGATCCGCACGCAGGTGCGCGAGATCCCCGGCCACCGGTTCCTTGACCTTCACGATCAGTTCCGCGGCAGCGTAGGTTGTAGCGGCATCCGCGGCTATCTGTGCCCCGGCGGCTTCATAGTGTGCATCCGGGTACCCTGACAGCGTGCCTGCGGCATGCTCGACAAAAACCTCGTGGCCGGCGCGAACCAGCTCGCTGCAGGCGTCCGGCGTGAGCGCGACGCGGCCTTCAAGCGGTTTGATTTCCCGTGGCATTCCGATATGCATGGTTGCTTTATCCCGTCCTGGTTCCGTAACATTCGCCCTGGCGCTTGCTCGGGGCCGTATCCGGCAGCATCCGGAGTCTCCCGCCCGTAAATATGTCCATGCACATTACCCGCGCCCTGCCCTGTGGTACACCGGGCGTAGTCAGCTAAAAACCGGAGTCATTATACATGAGTGATATCAAGCACTGCCGCCTGCTGATCCTGGGTTCCGGACCCGCAGGCTATACCGCTGCGGTCTACGCGGCTCGCGCCAATCTTGCCCCGGTGCTGATAACCGGGCTGGAACAGGGTGGACAGCTGATGACCACGACCGAGGTGGAAAACTGGCCGGGTGGCGAGGAAGAACTGCAGGGCCCCGCGTTGATGGAAAACATGCGGCTGCATGCCGAACGGTTCAACACCGAAATCATTTTCGACCATATCAACAACGTGGATCTGCAGCAGAGACCCTTTCGCCTGGAAGGCGACAGCGGCGTGTACACCTGTGATGCCCTGATCATCGCAACCGGTGCATCCGCCATGTACCTGGGGCTGCCTTCGGAGGAAGCCTTCAAGGGCAAGGGTGTTTCCGCCTGTGCAACCTGCGACGGTTTTTTCTACAAGAACCAGTCCGTGGCAGTCATCGGCGGCGGCAATACCGCGGTAGAGGAAGCCCTGTACCTGGCCAATATCGCGTCACACGTCACGCTGGTACACCGGCGTGACGCCCTGCGTGCCGAAAAGATTCTGCAGGACCGCCTGTTCCGGAAAGAGGCCGAGGGTGTGGTGAGCATTGCCTGGGACAGTGTCCTGGACGAGGTGCTGGGTGATAACAGCGGGGTTACCGGCATCCGCATCAGGAACGTCAAGGACGACAGCACCCGGGACATCGACCTGCACGGTGTATTTATCGCCATTGGCCACCGGCCCAACACGGGAATTTTCGAGGGGCAACTCGAAATGCACAATGGCTATATCCGGATCCGGAGCGGTACCGAGGGCAATGCCACGGCTGCCAGTGTCGAAGGTGTATTCGCCGCCGGTGATGTGTGCGATCACGTCTATCGGCAGGCGGTGACATCCGCCGGTACCGGTTGTATGGCGGCGCTGGATGCCGAGGCCTACCTGGATAGCCTGGCTGACGCGAAGTAAAGCCCTGCCGTCACGATTTTCAACCTGACAGCGGTGCGGCCACTGCGCCGGCTGTTGCCAAACAGTCACTGGCGGGTCAATGTAGCGGTATGCAGACCCGGGTCATCAATCGCATAACGGATATACCAGCCAGCGCCTGGAATGCAGTGGCCGGGACCGATCACCCCTTTACGCGCCACGAGTTCCTGGCGGCACTGGAACGGCATGACTGCGTGGGGGAGCGTTTTGGCTGGTTTCCCTGTCATATCCTTGCAGCGGATGACAAGGGCCGGCTGAGTGGCGCTGTGCCGTTCTATCTGAAAGATAATTCCTACGGTGAATTCGTGTTTGACTGGGCCTGGGCCGATGCCTATCAGCGCATGGGCATGCCCTACTACCCCAAGCTGGTGACCTCGATTCCCTATACGCCCGTGACCGGGGCACGCCTGCTGGTTCACCCGGATGCTGACCGTGCCGCAGTCACCACCGCACTGATTCATGAAATGCAGCGGCAGCGGGCACGACATGACGCATCCTCGATTCACTGCCTGTTCAGTGATGCACAGGATACGGACGCGCTGTGCAAACAGGGTTTCATGCGCCGCACCAGTTGCCATTTCCACTGGCATAACGACAACTACAACGATTTCGAGGACTTTCTCTCCCGCCTGAGTTCCCGCAAGCGCAAGAAAATCCGCCGCGAGCGGCGCCAGGTGCAGGATGCGGGGCTCCACATGGAACTGCTCTCCGGCAGTGAGGCGAGCGAGACGCAGTGGCAAATGATGCACGCTTTCTACCGATCCACCTTTGAACGCAAGTCGGGCATCCCTACCCTGTCGCTGGCGTTCTTCCTGGAAATCAGCCGCACCATGGGTGACCAGGTCGTCCTGGTCTTTGCCCGTCATGGCCGCAAGATGGTCGCAGGTGCCATCATGCTGCGCAGCACGCAGGCCCTGTACGGGCGGCACTGGGGCTGCCTGCAGGATTACCACAGCCTGCATTTCGAAACCTGCTACTACCAGGGCATCGAGTATTGCATCGAGCATGGCCTGGGACTGTTCGAGCCCGGAGCCCAGGGGGAACACAAGATCAGCCGGGGTTTCCTGCCGACCCTTACCTGGTCAGCACACTGGATCGAGGATGCGCGTTTTCGCGCTGCCATCCAGCGCTATCTGGACGAAGAGCATGCCTGGATGCTTGAATACCGTAATGATTTGCAGCAAACATCTCCTTTCCGGCAGGTATGAACGGCATCCCGCATAAGCGCCGGCCGCAGGCAGGCCAGGCATGACGCAGATACAGGGTCCTGCGCCCTGCTGGCTGGATCCGGATGATCCGGAATTATGGTTCCCGCGTGTGGAACTTGCCCTGCAGGAGCCGAACGGCCTGCTGGCCGTGGGGGGCGATCTGTCAGAGGACCGCCTGCTGCTTGCCTACCGCAGCGGCATTTTCCCTTGGTATGGGCCAGGCCAGCCGATACTCTGGTGGTCACCGGATCCGAGGCTGGTGCTGTTTCCGAGCCACCTGCGAATTTCCCGCAGCCTTGCGAAAACAATCAGAAAGAATACCTTCAGCCTCACGCTTGACCAGGCATTTGACAGTGTGATTCGTGCCTGTGCCGCACCCAGGCCAGGCCAGGCAGGCACCTGGATTACGCCCGAGATGATGGATGCCTACCGTGACCTGCACGCGGCAGGGTATGCGCACTCGGTGGAATGCTGGCAGCAAGACAGGCTGGTCGGCGGCCTCTACGGCGTTGCGATCGGGCGCATTTTCTTTGGCGAGTCGATGTTCGCACGTTGCACGGATGCCTCCAAGGTAGCCTTTGTCGGGCTGGTGCGGCAGCTGTCCCGCTGGGGTTTTCCGCTGATAGACTGCCAGGTCCACACGACCCACCTTGCGAGCCTGGGTGCCGAAACGATTCCGCGCAGGGAATTCACCCGCACGCTGGAGCAGGCCTGTCCGCAGCCGGCGCTGCATACCGCATGGCGCCTTGACGGGGATATCCTGTCAGCCTGATTTGCCACCGCGGCCCGGTGAAAACAAGGATTCTTCTGACGCGCATTTCGTATATAATGCAGCGCCTGAATCCAGCGGAAAATGCGGAATTTATGGCAAAAGAAGATCATATAGAAATGGAAGGGACCGTCATCGAGACCCTCCCTAACACCATGTTCAGGGTTGAACTGGATAATGGTCACGTTGTGACTGCACACATCTCCGGCAAGATGCGCAAGCACTATATTCGAATCCTGCGTGGCGACAAG